>CALPZT020000068.1 GCA_943328365.2 Bifidobacterium breve
GTCGAGGGAATCGGACTGCAGCGACTCATCCCCCACCGACAGGCCAGCAACGAGCGCAGCGGCATTGGGCTCGACTCCATCGAGGGACTCCCGCAGCCCCTCGCGCATCGCCGATGCCGCGGCATCGACTGGGCCGGGCGCTCGAAGTGCCGACAGCTCAGACCCTGATCGCATCGTGAGCACTGCGGCGATATCGGATTTGGACGCCGGACTCAGCCTGCCCGACACCGCGATCTCAGTGCCGGGCGCCGGGACGAGGGCAGGGTCGTCGACCCTGAGCGTTATCGGCAGATCGACGAGCACTTCGTCGCCGCGTGCAGACACCGCACTCGTCGCGATCCGAACCTCGGTTGAGGTTGCTGACTGCCAGACTGCGGCCGATCCGAGCGAGCGAGTCACCGCCTCGCCGTTGACGACCGCGATAACAGACGCCGATGCCCTCGCTGCCGACCAGCCGGCAACTGGCTCAGCGGTTATTGCCCAGACATGCGCCCCCGCTGAGCAGGCCCCGAGAGCGAGCCCGAAGGCTGCCGAACGCAGCGCTGGCCGCCAATTGAGTGGGAGCCGCAGTGCGAGGAGCACGAGCGCCGCGCCGACGAGGCATGCCGAACCGACGAGAACCAAGGACAGGCCGTGACGCTCGACCGGATCTTCCACGACTCCGGCACCGGTAATCACGAGCACGGCGCCCAGCCATGCTGCGACCGCAGGCAGGAGCAGTCGCGCGTCGATCACACATGCACCAGCGGCCTCAGCTGCTCGAGGATCGAATCCCCGATGCCGGAAACCTCGCCGAGCTCGTCGATGCTTCGAAAGGACCCGTTCGTCGTTCGCCAGTCGACGATCCGCTGGGCGAGCACCGGCCCAACCCCGGGCAGCGCCTCGAACTCGCTCGCGCTCGCCGAGTTCAAGCCCACCCCGGCGCTCGATCCGGGGCCTTGGCCGCCGGTCGGCGCTCCGTCAGCCGTGACAAGGATCTGCTCCCCGTCGACGAGGGATCGGGCGAGATTGACCGATGCGAGCGCCTTCGGGGTCTTGGTTCCGCCGGCCGCCTTGATCGCATCGTCGACGCGCGAGCCGGCCGGAAGCCGAAGCAGCCCGGGCTTGCGCACCGCCCCGAGCACATGCACGACGACATCGCCGCCTTCGACGCCCAGGCCACCTGCCGCATCGGTGCCGGCCACGGGCGTGCCAGCACTCGTGAGGGTCGGCGCAAGGGCCACCGCTCGCGGCCGGCCCTGCCACCACATCCATCCGGCGACAAGCCCGGCGGCGCAGACGAGGGCGAGCACCGCTCGCAGGGATCGCCGGTCGAGGCGGGTGAGGAACCCGGTGGCTCCACCAGCAGCGACTGCAGCGGGGCCCGGCTCTGGCTCGCCCGATGAGCCTGAATCGACGGGCAGGCCCGGTTCGGGGTCGGGAGGCTCCGGACGGGACGGCTGCCACTGATCGGCAAGCCGCTGCAGCCTGCGCATGACCTGATCGTCGAATTCATGGCGTGCCGCGATGAGTCGTGGATTCATGCCCGGACGCTATGAAGCCTGCGCCCCCGCCAGCGAGCCCCTCATCGTGACTGGGGATGGCATCCGCCGGCGATCAGCCCCCTGTGGAAAGCGGGGTCAGCGCCGGATCGCCTGCACGATGTTGCGCCAGTGACGTCCGAGAACGAGGCCAGCGAGCGCCACCGCGAACGCAGCGTCGGATCCGTCGGCCCAGCCGATCTGCCAGTAGGCCACGCCGGTCACGGCGAGGACCACCGCAGCAATGGCCGCGCCGATCCCGACCCGGTGGAATACCGCGACACCGATGCCGAAGGCGATGAGCACCGGGATCGCGAACCATGGCTGCACGCCGAGGATTGCGCCGAGCGTCGTCGAGACACCCTTGCCCCCGCGGCCCTTGAGGAAAGGCGAGGTGATGTGGCCGAGCACTGCTGCGAGACCGGCGATCTCGCCCGCGATCTCGCCGACGAGCAGGCCGAAGGTAATCGCCGGGACGAACCCCTTCAGTGCATCGAGGAAGCCCACGAGGACGGCCCACTTCGGGCCGAGGGCCCGGCCCACATTCGTCGCCCCGGGATTGCCCGAGCCCACCTTTCGCAGATCCTTGCCGAAGACTCGCGCGACGAGCACCGCCGGGTTGATCGACCCGAGCAGGTATCCGCAGGCTGCGGCAACCGTCCACCAGATGACTGCACTCATGCGTCGTCCCGCACTGACACGACGACCGCCACCATCCCCGGGCCAACATGGGCTCCGACGACGCCGCCGACCGGGCACTCGACCACGGACGCAGACGGGAGTCGCTCGCGGAGTTGCGCGGCGAGAGCAGTGGCGCGGGCACCCGACGACAGATGCTGCACGGCGATGTCGACGGGCCTTGACGCCGCAAAGTCGACCGCGAGCTCGGTAAGCCTGGCGAGGGCACGGCTCGCGGTGCGCACCTTCTCGAGCATCGCCACATGCCCGTCGTCGATGTGGAGCAGCGGCTTCACCTGGAGCGCGTGACCGACGGCGGCACGGGCGGCGCTCACCCGGCCGCCTCGACGCAGGTACTCGAGGGTGTCGACATAGAAGGTCACCTGGGCGGCAGCGGCACGGCGCCTGATCATGTCACCGACCTCGAGCGCACTCCCCCCGGCTGCGGCCAGCCGCGCTCCGGCGACCGCCGCGAAGCCCAGGCCCATCGCGATCGTGCGCGAGTCGATGACCTCGACCGGAACGGGCGCTTCCTTCGCCGCGATGAGCGCGGACTCGTAGGTGGCCGACAGGTCAGCGGAGAGGGTGACGGCAACGACGTGGCTCGCACCTGCCTCGGCTGCGGCGGTGAAGGACCGGAGGAATCGCTCGGGCGACGGCCGCGAGGTCGTGACCGGCTGCCATTGCTCGAGGGCGAGGCTCACCACCTCCGCTTGATCATCGTCGGTCTCGTCGTATGGGCGACCGGCAACGATGACCTGGACGGGGACGACGCTGATCGACTCCGCGACAGCCCAGCCTCGCGGAAGATACGAGGTCGAGTCCGTGACGACGACCACACGGTCACCCATGACCTGAGCCTATGGGAATGGTCTGAGCCGCAGTGCCCGGAACTCTGACTGCGGTCGACCAGTCAGACACGTCCGAGCGATTCGCAAGCTGGCCCTATGCTTCCCGCCATGCCTGATCGCGAGACGAATTTCAACGGAACGATCGCCTTCGATACTCCGAGCAGCTCACCGGCGGCAGCGGGCGCAGGTTCGTATCTTCGGCCAGCATCGCGCGATGAACTCGTGGATGCGCTCAAGGACATGAGCGACCGCGGTGTCCGTCCAGCAACGATTGTCGTTGTCGGCGGCTTCTCGTCATTCGAATTCCCGCAGTTGAGCCTTGCCGATGAGAATTCTGACGAGGCGCTATCACTCAGGGGACCGACGTCCCCCCACCTGGTTGTCGACGTCAGCGCGATGAACAGGATCCTCCATGTCGACAAGCAGAGCCTTACGGTCACCGTCGAGGCGGGGATCACCTACTGGGATCTTGCCAATCAGCTTCGCGAGAAGGGCCTCGCGGTCGAGAACCTCAGTGCGTATCCGGAGGTCACCGTCGGCGGTGCGTCGGGTACCGGCACCCACGGGTCCGGCCATGCCTTTCACGGCAAGAACCTGGCCGATCAGTTCATTGCCCTCGAGGTCGTCAATGCGCGTGGCGATGTCCAGCGAGTCGTTGATCCTCGGCTGTTCACCCATCTGGGCGTTCTCGGAGTCGTCACGGCGGTAACACTGCGCTGCATCCCGATGTTCTTTCTCAAGCAGACGTGCTACGAATTCGCGGATCTCGATGCCTTCGACAGCCTTCGCATCGGAGCCTTCCGCGCACTGGCCGAGACTGACGACTTCTACTCCACGATGATCCGAATCGACCTCGTCGACACGACGCACCATCCGGTCAGGTGCTATATCCGCACCGTCGCCACGGACGAGGACGATCGAGCATTCCAGCCGACGTTTCTGGGCGCTCCTCTCGTCGACAACATCGATGGCGAAGAGCCCTCGGTGTTCACCGGGGCCTACTACGACGTGCTCCCCGACCACACGACGGCCAGTCGCGTGCAGGTGCCGGCGCCCGGCACCTATCACCAGGCCGAGTACTTCGTCGACAACCGGCTGGCGAGCCAAGCCGTCCATGCCTTCCTGCGCGAAGCCGACAAGGATGACCGCTTCATCACGGCACTGCCGACCGGCCTGAAGTGCCGCTTCGTGTCCAGCGACGATCAATGGATGTCCGCGACGTCCAACGTCGACGACGTCGAGCTCTATCTGGCCCTCCAGCTTTCGCTCTACGGGTCGCGCTCTGAGATCGACGCCATCCTGAAGCGCATCGAGGACTGCCTCGCTGAAGCCGAGATTCCGTTCTCGTGCCACTGGGGAAAGCTGTGCCATGGCGGCCATGGTCGCGTGAACCGGAAGCTTAAGGACCGAGCGAAGGCCATGGAAGCCGCTCGAGCCGAGCTCGACCCGGATGATGCCTTCTTGGACGCCGACTCGGAGCTGGCAAAACTGTTGAGCGCCTGACTTCGCAGCCCGGCCAGCACACCCCGACGCTGAGCGGGCCAACCGTCGACTAGTCGTCGTCACCCTCGTCATCGTCATCCGCATGCGTCGTATGCGACGGGGTCTTCACGGTCGTCGAACTCGATGATGCCGACACCGTTCCGTCGGTCCCGATGATGAGGGGCGCCAGAGCTGCGAGCGCAGCCTGATTGCCGGCGTGCTGGGTGCTGAAAGCCGAGGTGCCATTGATGCCGCACAACGTGATGATGCGCGCGACTCCGCCCGGGTGGCTCGCGATGAAGGACGTCAGGTTGTAGACGCGACCGCTGATGGTCGTCCAGCAGTCAGATGGGGACGCATGCTGCGCCACGGTCGCGGCCGTGATGACGGTGCCGCTCGACCCTGAGCTGCTCGACCCTGAGCTCCCCGAAGCCGACGAGCTGGCGGAGCTGGTCGCAAGGGTGCCGATCCGGTAGCGCGCGAGAGTGCGTGCCGGCGACGACTCGCCCGCATGCTGCCCGCGGAACATCGCCGACCCATCCTTGCCGCACATTGACTTGATGACTGACGCGCCGCCCGGGTGCTTGGCGACGTACTTCGTGACGTCGTACACGTTCTTGCCGACGATCGTCCAGCACGATGATGCCGAGGAGTGCTTGGCGACCTGCGCCGCCGTGTACGTCTTCGGTGCCGCCGCAGCAGCCGGCGCGAACGCCACCACCGCGAGCCCGACCGCTGCCAGCAATGCGATGCCCGTGCGCCTCATGACGTCTCCTCTTCGGTGGGAGGGTTCTGATGCGTGTTCGTCGCGTGCGACTGCACCGCCCGGATTCCATCATGCGCCCGGCCACGTCCTGAGACAAATCGAGCCGACATGGGCCCGTCCGCCTGCCGGCCAATGCCTACAGGTGAGCGCGGCGTCGCTGTGGCTGGTACAGGATGTCAGCTCCAGGAAAGTCGGTCATGTCCTTGGGGATGACCGGCAGGCCCGCCCGTCGTGTCTCCTGCTCACGGAGGAATGATTCGCGCGACTGCACCTCCGAACCCGGTACGACAGGCTGCTCTGGTGCCTTTCGCGGGATGAGGTCCTCCGCGTCGTCCTCCATCTCATCGAAACGGGCTCCGAGGGCACTCTCGCTGCTCTCGTGCGGGTCAGCGCCCGGCACCGGGGGCTTCGCGCGACCGCCGCCGGACCGTCCGAGCGCCATGGCACGCTGAAGCGCAAGCGCCTGCGGCAGCATCGCGACCGCCGCTGACGCCTCGTTCGCTGCGTCCCCAAGCAGGGAGGTGCGGTTCGCTGCTGAACCAGGCAGACCCGCTTGACCGGCGTTCCTGCCACTGGTGGCAGCGTTCGCCGCTCGACCCAGCATGCCCATCTCGGCAGGAATGCCCTTTGCCCGAGCCGGTAGCGCGTACCTCTCGCCCTGGTACACGTTGCCAACCATGCCCTCGTCGTACTCGAACGCGGCAGCCCCCGCGCCCAGGTTCGGTCCCGGTGCGGCCGGCGCGGCCCGTTCACGTCCGCCGAACAGCCGTCGGAAGCCCGCGCCCACGGCGCCGCTCACCGCCCCCCAAGCGCGCCCGATAGACCGGCCGACATTGCCCCAGAACCCTCGTCGAGCCGGTCGCTCGGGGGCGGCAGCAGCGGCAGGCTCAGGCAGTGGTTGCTGCTGCGGCACCTCAGAAGTCGTTGGCGAACGGCCTGATTCGCGCATGGCCAAGTTGCCGGACGAATTCAGGGGACTGCTGTCTCGAAATTCGGGGTCTTCCTTGAATGCTCGAAATTGATCGGCGTATTGCTCAGGGACAAGGTCCAGGAATCCCCCGTTGCCCCGGTTGCCTGCAGCCTTCGGCGACGCGTCAAGGTCACTGCTCTGGCTCCGAGGTCGCTCGGCATAGAAGTCGTCGTCCCGCCCCGCGCCCTGCAAACGGCGCGGACGAACGTCCTCTGTCGGGAGGATCCCGTAATCGGTCACGGCAAGGATGCTATCCGCAGTTCAGTCGCGGGTGCTGTCTGTGAACTCACGCGCAGAACCTGCGCTGAAGTGTCGTGCCCCGGGCATTCACATCGATAACCTGAGCGCTCAAATCGGGTGACCAGATGCCCGTCAATCTTGGAGTAGCCATGACGGTCATCGGTCGATCAGGAGGCACAACGGACGCCACCGTCGCTGGGCCCCGACTGCGCCAGCCGGCCGGGCTCACCACCCTCGCCATGATGGAGATGTGGGAGCGATTCTCGTTCTACGGGATGGTCTCGATCCTCGTCCTGTACTTGATCGCCCCACCCGATGGCGGCAGCCCTCCCGGCCCGGGGTTCGGGTTCTCGAACGCGGATGCCGCGGCGCTCTTCGGGTGCTACTCGGCGCTCATCTTCGCGACCCCGCTCGTCGGCGGCTGGATTGGCGACCGACTCCTCGGCCCGCGCCGAACCCTCGTCATCGGCGCGGTGGTCATCGCCTCCGGGCACTTCGTGCTCCTCATCCCCGGGGCCGGCTGGTTCTGGGCCGGTCTGCTCTTCGTCGCAATGGGCACCGGGCTGCTCAAGCCGAACATCTCGGCCGTGCTCGCCGACCTCTACTCCGAGGGCGACCCGCGCCGCGATGGCGGCTTCTCGCTTTTCTACATGGGCATCAACGTCGGCGCGTTCTTCGCCCCGATCATCTGCGGCTACCTCGCCATGCAGGTGTCATGGCGACTCGCGTTCTCGGTCGCCGGCTTTGGCATGCTCCTCGGCTTGGTTCAGTACGCATGGGGACGCCGCCGCCTCGGCACGGCCGGCATAGCGGTGCCGAAGCCCGCCAACGCCGAGCAACGTCAACGCATTCTGCTCCTTACCATCAGCGCGGTCGCCGCCATCGCCCTGCTCTTCTGGGTGGTCATCTCCGCCCTCGGGTTTGCGGCCTCAGTGGTGACCGGCCTCGTCACGTTCCTCGTCATCGTCGTCTCGATCGCTGCGTTCAGCCGACTGCTCACCCGCCCCGGCTTCACTCCGAAGGAGAAGGCCAAC
>CALPZT020000069.1 GCA_943328365.2 Bifidobacterium breve
AACCGAGACTCCGCCCATGTCGATGAGCTCGGCGGTCTTCGTCCGCGACAGGCCCATCATGCGAGTGAGCGCGATATCAATGCGCTCCCCCTCCAGGCCGTCAGGAACGGGAAGCAGTCGCTCCGTCATGCAGTCGCCGCGCGGCCCTTGAGGTCGATTCCGCGAATGCTCAGGAACACCATGAGCGCAGCGGAGCCGACAATCGACATGTCGGCAACATTGAACACCGGGAAGTTCGGAAAGGCGATGAAGTCGACGACCGAGCCCATGCCGGGGCTGGGCTCGCGGGTCAGTCGGTCGATGAGATTTCCGAGGAGACCGCCAAGCAGACCGCCGAAGGCGATGGACCAGCCGAGTGAGCCGAGTTGGCGGGAAGTCCGGACGATGACGACCGCGACCACGACCGCGATGATCGAGAAGATCCACGTGTAGCCAGTGCCGAGGCTGAATGCGGCCCCGGTGTTCTCGGTGTAGGTGAACCGGATCCAACTGCCGATAACGTCGATCGGGCCGGCTCCGCCCGCCTGCAAGCGCGGCAGCATGACGTCAACAGCCCAGGCCTTCGTGAGGCGGTCGATGAGGACGACCGTTGCAGCCACCCCCACGAGCACGGAAATGCAGGTACGGCGCGAGGTCACCCTCCTAGCCTAACGCCGCGAGACGACTGCCCACTCCCGCCGCGATCAGCGCTCCTCAGCCTGCTTGCACGCGAGGCACAGCGTTGCCCTCGGGAAGGCCTGAAGCCTCCCTTTGCCAATCGGCGTTCCGCAGGACTCACACGCGCCATAGGTGCCGTTCGCGAGGCGTGCGAGCGCATGCTCGACCTGCAGCAGCATGTCGCGCGCATTATTCGCGAGGGACATCTCATGCTCACGCTCGAAGGTCTTGCTTCCGGCGTCGGCTTGGTCATCGCCTGCCCCATCGCCTGAGTCGCGAATGAGGTCGGCGAGGCCCTCCTCTGCAGCAGCGAGTTCACCTGCGAGCCGGCTGGCATCCCGGCGCAGCTCTTCCTCCACCTCGGCGAGCTCAGCGCGAGTCCAGGCCGGTTCATCGGCACGGACAGCAGGAGCTGCCTGCTTCACTGCAGCAGCAGCCTCCTGCTTTGCCGGAGTGGCGGCTTTCTTCACCGACGTAGCCGCCTTCTTCGCTGGCGCCGCCTTGTTCACGACCGGAGCCGCCTTCTTCACCGGCGCCGCCTTCTTCGCTGGAGCCGCCTTCTTCACCGGCGCTTCCTTCTTCACGACCGGAGCCGCCTTCTTCACCGGCGCCGCCTTCTTCGCCACCGGAGCCGCCTTCTTCGCTGGAGCCGCCTTCTTCACCGGCGCTGCCACCTTGGTCGAACCTGACTTCTTGACCGTCATCTGTCCCCCAGACGTCGAACTTCAGTTGCCGGATGATATGTGCGCACGCGCGTCAACGCATCGTGACGCGCCGAACCGAGCATCACCAAGGTGAGCGGTATCGTTCTACTCTCGCGGGCCGTGGCATGCCTGCCCACGAAGGGAGTCACATGTATCGCGCCGTGCCCGCGCAGATTGACCTGCCTGCGATGGAGCATGACGTGCTCGATCTGTGGGATGCAGAGCAAGTATTCGAGGCATCGGTCGCGCAGAGCGCGGGCAAGCCGCCCTGGGTATCCTACGAGGGTCCCCCGACGGCGAACGGCACTCCCGGCACCCATCACGTCGAAGCTCGCGTCTTCAAGGACGTGTTCCCCCGCTACCGCACGATGAAGGGTTTCCACGTTCCTCGGCAGGCAGGCTGGGACTGCCACGGCCTCCCGGTCGAGCTGGCCGTCGAGAAGGAACTCGGCTTCTCCGGTAAGCAGGACATCGAACGGTACGGCGTCGCAGCGTTCAATGAGCGCTGCCGCGAGTCCGTCCTTCGCCATGTCGACGAATTCACCGCAATGACCCGGCGCATGGGCTACTGGGTCGATTTCGACCGCGCCTACTGGACCATGGATGCCGAATACGTCCAGAGCGTCTGGTGGTCGCTCAAGCAGATCTACGACAAGGGCCTCCTCGTTCAAGACCACCGCGTCGCGCCGTACTGTCCGCGCTGCGGCACCGGCCTGTCCGATCACGAGTTGGCCCAGGGGTACGAGACCGTCATCGACCCGTCCGTCTACGTTCGGTTCCCGATCACCGACGAGGCGTTCCTCACACGGTTTCCCGGGGCGGTCTTCCTGGTGTGGACAACCACTCCGTGGACCCTCGTGTCCAATACGGCGGTTGCGGCGAACCCCGACGCCGACTACTCGGTCGTCGTCACGTCCGACGGTGAAACGGTTGTCATCGCCTCAGCCCTCGTATCATCGCTCCTCGGCGACGGCACCACCGAGCTGGCAGTCCTCAAGGGATCTGAGCTCGAGCGCATCACCTACGACCGGCCATTCGACCTCGTCGAGATTCCCGACGCCCACTACGTGATCCTCGCCGACTACGTCACGACCGACGACGGCACCGGTCTGGTTCACCAGGCTCCAGCCTTCGGTGCCGACGACCTCGCGTCGTGCCGATCGTACGGACTTCCGGTCATCAATCCCGTTCTGCCTGACGGCACCTTCGCCGTCGATGTCCCGGTCGTCGGAGGCCTGTTCTTCAAGAAGGCCGACGCAACCCTTGTCGAACTGCTGCACGATGGCGGCAGGCTGTTCAAGCACCTCGAGTACGAGCACTCCTATCCGCACTGCTGGCGATGCCACACGCCGCTCATCTACTACGCACAGCCCTCGTGGTACATCCGCACCACGGCGATCAAGGACCAGCTGATCGAGCAGAACGAGCTGACCAACTGGTTCCCTGGCACGATCAAATCCGGTCGATTCGGCGACTGGCTCAACAACAACGTCGACTGGGCGCTGTCGCGCAACCGGTTCTGGGGCACGCCGTTGCCGATCTGGCGCTGCCCGGATGGCCACCTCACGGTGGTCGAGTCCCTCGCCGAGCTAAGCGCGATCGGCGGGGTCGACGTCACTGGCACCGACCCCCATCGCCCCTACGTCGACGACATCACCATTCCGTGCACGACCTGCGGAGCCACCGCAGCACGGGTGCCCGAGGTCATCGACTGCTGGTACGACTCAGGAGCCATGCCATTCGCCGCGGTCGGATACCCGCATGTCGATGCTGGCGCATTTGCGGCGCAATACCCTGCCGACTTCATCTGCGAGGCAATCGACCAGACCCGAGGCTGGTTCTACACGCTCATGGCCATCGGCACCCTCGTGTTCGACCGCTCGTCCTACCGAAATGTCCTCTGCCTGGGCCATATCCTCGATGAGGAGGGCCGCAAGATGAGCAAGCACATCGGCAATGTGCTTGAGCCCATCGGCCTCATGAACGACCACGGCGCCGACGCCGTTCGCTGGTTCATGCTCGCCAGCGGATCACCGTGGCAGGCAAGGCGAGTCGGGCATGCGGCGATCGGCGATGTCGTTCGCAAGACCTTGCTCACCTACTGGAACACCGTGTCCTTCCAGTCGATGTATGCACGTCTCGCCAACTGGGAACCCTCGCAGCCCGCGCCCGCCGTCGCCGATCGACCGGTCATCGATCGGTGGCTCACTGCCCAGGCCCACGAATTGGCCCGTGAGGTTGATCGGTCCCTCGAGGCCTTCGACACCCAGCGCGCCGGACGCCTGCTCTCGACCTTTATCGACGACCTCTCGAACTGGTACGTCCGACGCTCCCGTCGCCGCTTCTGGGATGGTGACCCGGCAGCCCTCGCCACGCTTCACGAGGCCCTGCGCATCACCACCTTGTGCATGGCACCGTTCACGCCGTTCATCACCGAACGGGTCTGGCAGGACCTCTTCCGCACGACCGACCCTGACGCAGCGACCTCAGTGCATCTCGCCGAGTGGCCACAGGCCGATCCGGGCGTCATCGACGCCGCGCTCGCCGAAGACATGGCGCTCGTCCGACGGATCGTCGAACTCGGCCGGGCCGCCCGCGCCACGAGCGGCATTCGAACCCGGCAGCCCCTCGGTCGTGCCCTCGTGTCAGCATCGGGCTGGACCTCGCTCTCAGACGACCTGCGAGCCGAGATCTGCGAAGAACTCAACGTCGCGGTCATCGAGACTCTCGCCGACGACACGGCGGGATTCGTCGAGATCGCAGTCAAGGCGAATTTCCGGGCACTCGGTCAGCGATTCGGCAAGCAGACCCCGCTCGTCGCCGAGGCGATTGCATCCGCAGACCCGGTTGCCCTCATCGCCGGGATCCGCTCCGCCGGGTCGGTCAGCATCCACGCGAGCGACGTCGGTGACGTCACCATCAGCGAAGCCGACCTCGTTGTCACAGAGACTCCGCGCGAGGGCTGGGCGGTCGCGGCGGAGGGAGGCGAAAGCCTGGCACTCGACCTCCACATCACCGACTCGCTGCACCGCGCAGGAATAGCCCGGGAGATCGTCAGGGCCGTTCAGGAGGCTCGAAAGCAGGCCGGCTTCGACGTATCCGATCGAATCAGCGTGTGGTGGGACACCCCCGACCCGGTTGTCCGCCTTGCACTCACCGAGCATCATGCGCTCATTGCCCAGGAGGTCCTTGCCACCTCATTCGAGGAGGACACTCAACGCGCCTCCGCTTCGGCGGTCGCCGTGACCGTGCCCGATACGTCGCTAGGAATCCTCATCGCGAGGAGTGGCGACCGCTGACGCCCTGATGGCGGCGGCGTATTCGGCGGCAGCCCGCATGAGCTCGTCAGCCGTCGCCTGCGCCGCACCGAGAACATCGGCAGGCTCCACGGCCGGGCCGTGTCGCTCGAGCAGCGATATCCGCGCTTGCAGAGCCTCACAGCGCGCGGTGAGCGCGGACTCGACCTCCTTGGATCGCTCCGATTGCGCCAGGGCGCTGCTCGCCGCCATGTCGATGGTTGCCTTCTGCGCTGCCGCGAGATCCTCGGCAGCGACCCGACGGGCAACCTGCTCCTGGGATGCGCGGTTCGCAGCAGACAGTTCTGTCTCGAGCAGCGCGACCTGCGCCTGCAGCGCCTCGCACCGTGCCTTGAGCGCAGACTCGACCTCGCTGCTTCCGGTCGCCAACACCTGCGTGAGGCGGGTTGCGCTACCCTCTGCCGCAGCCAGTTGATTCGCTGTTCGATTCGCCGCCGCGAGCTCATGCTCGAGTGCGATCACCCGCGTCTGCAGGGCCTCGCATCGAGCGGCGAGCGATGCCTCGATCTCTGAGGGCCTCTGCATCTGGGCCGCCGACGCGGAGGCCCGGTCCTGCTGCTCGAGGAGGGCGATACGCGCCTGCAGTTGCTCGCAGCGAACGAGGAGCACCGACTCCGCTTCACGGTACCGGGCAACATCAACGCCGAGGTGGCCGATGGTCTCCTGCACGGCGTCGAGGAACTCGTCGACCTCGTCCATGTCGTAGCCCGCGCGAAGCCGCGAAGCGCGGAATGAGACAGCCCGGACATCGGCCGGAGTGAGGGTCATATTCGCGGTCTCGCGGCGCGCGCGCAGATCCTGTGCATCAGAGATTCATCGCAACGCTGATGAGGATCTGCAAGCCGATGAGCATGATGAGGAAGGCCAAGTCGAACTGCATCCCGCCAATTCGCAGCGGCGGGATCACCCTGCGGAGCAGACGAAGCGGCGGATCGGTAACCGTGTAGATCGCCTCGGCAATGAGCAGCAGGATGCCGGATGGCCGCCACGAGCGTGCGAATACCTGCACGAAGTCGAAGATGAGACGACCAATGAAGACAAGCCAGTACAGCCACAGAATTGTCGCGAGAATCTCGCCTACGGCACTCATCAGCTCTGGTTGAAGAACGGTTCCTGGGCGATCTGCGCGCGCGCCTCGTCACCTACATCGACATTCGGGGGAGACAGCAGGAACACCTTGTTCGTCACCCGTTCGATCGAGCCACGCAGCCCGAAGACGAGCCCTGCAGCGAAGTCGACGATTCGCTTGGCATCCAGATCGTCGAGCTCAGACAGATTCATGATGACGGGGACGCCCTCTCGGTAATCCTCCCCGATGCGACGTGCGTCGTTGTAGCTGCGCGGATGCACGGTCTCGATTCGGGTGATCTCGGGAACCGCAATCGGACGCCAGTCGGTGAGCGGCTGGGCCGCGGGCCGGCGCTCGGAGATGGCGTCGGTCCGAAATGTTCGCACCGCCCGGGTCTCGGGGAGGGTCCGCACGCTGCGACTCTCGTAGCGATCATCAAACCGCTCATCAGTGCGATCTGTCACAGGACGCCGGTCGCCGGTCCGGGTCTCCCGGCCACGAACATCCCGCCTGACGTCCTCATAATCCTCATAATCCTCTTCGACGACATCGTCGCCAACAAGGCCGAGATAGACGCCCATCTTGCGCATCGCGCCAGCCATGAACCGCCATCCTCCTCCGAAGCAACGAACTGTCCATGCGAGGCTACCTGACGTTCGCGCGTTTCCCGAGCACCGCTCCACCGACGCGCACCTGTGTCGCACCATGGCGGATAGCGTGCTCGAGATCGCCGCTCATCCCGGCGGAGATCACATCGGCACCTGGAACCTCTGCAACGAGCCGTGCAGCGACTGTTTCGAGGGTCCTGAACGCCCTGTCGGGGTCGCCGGGGTAGGGGGCAATCCCCATGACGCCGCGCAGGATGAGCCCCGGGAGCCGCGCCACTGAGGATGCCAGCGCCGGTATGTCGGCCGGACGGACGCCGCCCCTGCTGTCCGCGGGCTCGGGATCCAAGGACACCTGCATGAGCACGTCGATCGATCGACCCGCCGCAACGGCACCGGCCGACAGTGCTTGTGCGAGGGCGAGTCGGTCGACGGACTCCACGACATCGGCCCACGTCGCGACGGCCCTCGCCTTGTTGCGCTGGACCTGGCCGATCATGTGCCACCGCATTGGTGGCGTGAGGCCCTCGAGGTCGGCGGATTTCTGCCGGGCCTCCTGGTCCTTGTTCTCGGCGATCTCCACGCACCCGAGGTCGTGGAGGAGTCGGATATCGGTCGATGGGAAGGTCTTCGTCACGACGACGAGGCGGACGCTGCCCGCGGGCCTACCAGCCTGCGCGCAGGCCCTGTCAATGCGTTCGCGGACCTCGGTGAGCCCCGCTGCGATCTCGGCCGCACGGGGTGCATCGGAGGGTGAGTGCCCGGTCACCTGATTGCCTTTCGCTCGCGTACACGGTTGTTCGAGTTCACGGTCTTCCCTGCACTCAGGCTCGCCGGCGCGGACACCGCGCAACGCTCACTGCCTGATGATCATGCCCTGCCTGCCGGTAACGGTGTCGCGCCGGTACGAGAAGAGATGAGGCGACTCGTGGGTGCAGATGGGCACGTGGCGCGGATCGATGCCGAGGCCAGCCAGTTGGGCCGCGACTCCCGCACGCACGTCGATGAACGACCGGCCACCCCTGTCAATGCAGGCGACATCGCTCACGTCGCCATCGAGCGAGCGGCGCAGGGATTGAACACGATCGGCCGGGACGGGGTAGCACGCCGCGCATATTGCCGGCCCCACGACAGCCTCAA
>CALPZT020000070.1 GCA_943328365.2 Bifidobacterium breve
AGAGCTCCGCGCACCGTTCCTCGAATCGGCGGATGCGCAGCATCGTCCGGTAGAGCGCGATGAGATCCGGCATTCGGCCCACCTGCTCAGGCGCCTTCTGCTGTGACCTCATCCCGACCCGCCCAGGGTCGACAGGTCGCCCTCCGGGAGTCCCTGCGCCCGAGCCCTCAATACCCGACGCATGATCTTGCCGCTCTGGGTATGCGGCAGGGCCGGCTCGCAGGTGATTCGGCGCGGGGCGACGGCGGATCCGAGCCGCCTGCGTGCAAACGCCATGAGGTCGCGGGTGATCGCCTCGCTCGGCTCGGCTCCGCCGCCCAACACGACGAAGGCTTCGACCCGCTCCCCGACCACCTGGTCCGGCACGCCGATGACTGCGGCCTCGACGACAGCTGGATACTCCATGAGGGCGCTCTCCACCTCGAAGGGCCCGATGAGGTGCCCTGCCGACTTGATGACATCGTCGCCGCGTCCGATGAACCAGACATAGCCGTCAGCATCGATTCGTGCGAGATCGCCGGAGAGGTACCAATCCCCTGCGAAGCACGCCTTGTATCGATCGGGCGCGTTGAGGTAAGCACGCATCATCGAAGGCCAGGGCGTGCGAATGGCGAGCTCGCCCTCCACCCCCGGTTGAGTGACGAACACCGGCTGGCCACTCTCGGCGATGACCCGTTCGCCGGACGAATCACGCCGGACGATGCCGATCTCGATCCCGGGCACTGGCCGACCCATCGAACCGGGTCGAATAGGCATGCTCGCGAAGTTCGCCACCATGATTGCGCCGGTCTCGGTTTGCCACCACGTATCGTGGATCGCCTTGCCGAGCAATGTTTCACCCCATTCGACGACCTCGGGATTGAGCGGCTCCCCGACGCTCGCGACGTGACGCAGATGCGTGAGGTCGCGCCCGGCGACCGGTTCATCGCCTGCCTTCATGAGCATCCGCAGTGCAGTCGGGGCGGTGTACCAGACACTCACCTGCTCGTGCTCGAGGATCGAGTACCAGCGCACCGCATCGAAGTCGGCCTCATCGATAACGCACGTGACGCCACAGGCGAGCGGCGCGACGAGACCGTATGAGGTGCCCGTCACCCAACCCGGATCCGCCGTGCACCAGAAGACGTCTCCCGGTCGGAGGTCAAGCGCGTATCGCCCGGTCGTTTCTTGGGCGACCACGGCATCGTGCACATGGACGGCGCCCTTCGGCATGCCGGTCGTGCCGCTCGTGAAGTGGACGAAGGCTGGATCCTCCGGGCCAGTCGGCGCAATCGAGTACTCGGTGGATGCTGCTGCCATGAGCGGGGCCAGCACGCAAACACCCTGTCCATCGATGTCGCCAGCGACATCATCGCCGATGAGCAGGACATGTTCGAGATCCGGCAGGTCACCCCTGATCGGAGCCACCTTCTGGCGGTAGGCAGCCGCAGTCGTGATGAGCACCCGGCCGCGGCCAGCCTGCAGGCGCTGGCGCACCGGGTCGGGCCCGAAAGCCGAGAAGAGCGGCGCCACGACGCACCGCACCTTGAGCGTGCCGATCATCGCAACATAGAGCTCAGGCAATCGGCCGCTGAGCGTGAAGACCAGATCGCCGGGTGCGACACCGAGGCGCTCCAGCACGTTCGCGAACCGGTTGCTCTCCCGCGCTAGCAACTCGTAGCTGAATTCGCGGGACGGACCCTGCTCCGCGAGGAATCGAAAGGCGATGACATCGCCGCGGCCTTCAGCCACATGACGATCGACTGCCTCATGCGCGATGTTCCCGCCGACCGTCGTTCGCCGGGCCGACTGCCAGGTGAAGTGCGCTCGCAACGTGTCGTAGTCGGGAAGGTTGGACTCGGACGCGATCGCCGGGTCCTTGCTGATGTATCGGTGCTCCATCGACTCCCCCGTCCGCCAGTCGATTCATTCGATCATCGAAACGGCTTCGGGCCGAAGGGCCGGAGGTCCCCATTCGACACGGCAACATGTCACGACGAGTGCCGGCAAGGTGCCCTAGGGTTCGGTCATGACCATGAACCAGGTGCCGCAGCCCAGCCCGGTGAACCAGAACGCGGCGAACCCACTCGTGCCAATCCTCGCGACCGTCATCTGGCTCCTCGCTGCTGCGATCGCGGCCCTTCCGGTGCTCATGAGCGTCATGATCTTCGACAGCGGAACCGACAACGCATCAATCTGGGCGTGGCTCCTCTTCTACGGCCTCTGGGCGTTCCTCGGGGTCTGCATCCTCACGGTGCCCATCGTGTGGATCGTCTGGGCCGTCACCCGCAAGCACGATGGCGGCGGCCGTCTCCTGCGGGTCCTGGCAGCACTGCTCCCGCTCATCCCGCTCGCCGTGGCAGCCATTGGCTTCATCGTCACCGTCGCCGGACCCTGTCAGGGCAACTTCTCGAACTGCTGAGCGGCCGCCTAGCCGTCCGAGCGGGCGAGGGCAATCGCGTGCTCGCACACGAGGACGCCATCGGGCCCTGGCACGAAATCCTCGATGAGCGAGTCCTTGACGCCGAACACCGTGTCGGAGTCGAGGTACCGGCTCTCCCGGTCGAACACGTGCGAGGTCACCGGCTCATAGCCTGGCTTCGATGCCTTCACATGAATGTGGGCGGCGCGCCACTCATGACGTCCAGTTTCGCGCAAGAGTCTCCCGACCGGGCCATCGGCCGGGATCGGGTACGGCACCGGACGCACGGTCCGGATCTCGTACCTGCCGTTCGCATCGGTGCGATAGCGGCCGCGCAGGTTCGTGGCGGGCTGCACGCCCGGCTGCTGAACCGCATAGAAGCCGGTAGCCGCGTTCTGCCAGACGTCGAGCAGCGCACCCTCGAGAGGATTGCCCTCGGTGTCGGTCACGACACCTCGGAAGACCGCGGTCTCTCCCCCGTCGTCATACTCGACCATGGACTCCCCGAAGCCTCGCTCGGGCGAGTCCGGCACGTAGAACGGGCCAAGGATCGTCGGCTCGGTCGCGAGCGCTTCGACGTCCGAATGGTTGATGAGATCGATGAGGGAGGAGAACCCGAGGGTGTCCGAGAGCAGGATGAACTCCTGACGGGTCTCATCGCACATCTGCCCGGTAGCGGTGAGGAATTGAATGCCTGCGAGCCATTCGTCGTCGGTGAGGCGCACCTCCTTCGCGAAGGCATGAAGGTGACGCACGAGCGACTGGACGATTTCGCGCAGTCGCGGATCAGGTGTTGCCTCGAGTCGCGCGACCACGACATCGGTGAGGCCGTCCTCGGACATCGGCTCAGGCATTCGGTGCTCCCCCATCTCCTACGGGTGCTTTCTCCTTGATGAGCGAGAATCGCTCAAGTGGGTTGACGAGCCGATAGCCCACCGGGAACAGGCGGATCTTGCCGTTGCCCGAGATGAGGCCCCAGATCCCGCGTGGGAGCACAAGCGTGATGATGATGGCGAGAAGGCCGAGGATGACGAGGTACCACAGCCCGAAGTCCGAAAGCCACTGCTGCAAGGCGAAGAACACGATGGCCCCGACAATCGGCCCCTCGATCGTGCCGATGCCCCCGATCACCACGATGAAGATCATGAACGCCGAGTATTCGACGCTGAAGATCGATTCAGGCTGCACTCGCAGGGTGTTCGCCGCGATCATTGACCCGGCCAGCGCACAGCCCATGCCGGCGATGACATAGACGATGCGCTTGCTCCGAGTCACCCGGACTCCGAGGGAGCCGGCTGCCACGGAATCGTCACGGATAGCGGTGAAGCCGAGCCCAAGCCGCGACCGCATGAGGAGGTACGTGACCGCGACGGCGATGACCACCGCGATGAGCGACAGCCAGTAGACGTAGGCGATCCGGCGACCGGGCGAGAGCTCGGTGACCGCCATGAACGAGACCCCGGAGCCGGCGCCGAGCACATCCATCTGCTCCACGATGAGCTTGACGACCTCGGCGATAACCCAGGTGCCGATGGCGAAGTATCCGCCCGAAAGCCGGAATGCCAGGAAGGAGATCGGCAGCGAGAGCACGCCGGCGATGATGACGGCGAGCGGAACGGCAAGAAATGGGTCGATGCCCAAGGTGTCGGCGATGTAGACGAGCCCGTAGGCACCAATGCCGATATACGCCTGCTGCCCGATCGACACCATGCCGCCGTAGCCTGCGAGGAGGTTCCACATCGTTCCGAGGACGATGAGCGAGAACAGGATGACGAGGTTCTGCTGCATGCCGCGGCCGAGGATGTAGGGGCCGAGCGCAAGGAGGATGAGGATCGGTGTCATGACGGCAAGGCCTGTCCATGACGACTTCGTTGCGCGCCTTACCTTCACCGGCATTGTCGCCGATTCCTGGATCGTCATGAGTTCACCGCCTTCTGCAGCAGGCCGGTAGGTCGGAAGGCAAGGATCGCCAGGAAGACGAGGTTGCCCGCGAGGATGCCGTAGGCCGGGTTGATCTGGGCGCCGACCGCCTGCGCGATACCGAGCACCACCCCGCCGATGAGCGTGCCCCAGAGGGAGCCGAGGCCGCCGATGATGACCGCCTCGAATGCGAAGATCAAGGTGGCATCGCCGTAGGTTGGGCTGAACTGGGTGCGCATGCCGAGGAATACTCCGGCAAGCCCGACGACACCGAGCGCGATCGCCGTCGCGATCGCGTAGATGCGGCGATTGTCGATGCCCATGAGCTGGGCTGCATCCTTGTCATCGCTCGCCGCGCGCATCGCCCGGCCCGTTCGCGAACGCGAGAGATACGTCTGCAGCCCGGCGATCACAACGACCCCGACGATGAACGTGACAAGCGGAAAGACGCCGATCGCAATCTCGTCGTTGATCTGGATACTGTCCGTTGCGATCGCGCCGGTCTGAATCGAGCGGGTGTCGGCGGAGAAGAACTGCTGGAGCAGGTTCGTGACGACGACCGCGAGCCCGAAGGTCACAAGGATCGGAGCGAGGCCGCCGCGCGCAATTGCCGGATTGAGGAGTCCGAGCTGGAGGACGTAGCCGATCCCGGCCATGACCGGGATGACGATGACGATGCACAGAAACGCGGGGACTGAAAGCTTGTCGACGAGGAAGTAGCCAAGGTATGCCGCCACCACGGCAAGCACGCCGTGCGCGAGGTTGACGATTCGCATCACCCCGAACATGAGCGACAGGCCCGCAGCGAGCAGCGCGTACAAGCCTCCGAGCAGGATCCCCTGCAGCACGGCATTGAGCCATTCCACGGCAGCCTCCTAGATCCCGAAGTACGCGGTCGCGATTTGATCACGAGTGAGGGTGCCGGCGGCCCCCTCGAGAACAGTTCGGCCCTCGAGCATGCACTGCACTCGATCGGAGACCTTCAGTGCCTGGTTGACGTCCTGCTCGACAACGAGCACCGTCGTGCCGGCTCCGGTGATGGCGGGCAGTGCCGCGTAGATCTGCTCGACGACCACCGGCGCAAGGCCGAGCGATACCTCGTCGAGGAGGAGCAGGCTCGGATTGCTCATGAGCGCACGGCCGATCGCGACCGCCTGCTGCTCTCCTCCTGAGAGGTGAATGCCGATGCGGTCCTTGCGGTCGGCGACGAGGGGGAAGGCCTCGTAGACACTCGCCAGGTTCCACGGACCCTTGCGGCGGGTATGGCCTCCGACAAGGAGGTTCTCCTCGACGCTCAGGCTCGGGAAGATTCGACGGCCTTCGGGGGTGAGCGCAATGCCGAGGCCCACTCGCTTGAAGCTCGGCATCGCCGTGACATCGCGGCCCTCGAAGGCGATCGATCCGGCAGTAGGGGTCATGAGTCCGGCGAGCGCCTTCATGAGGGTCGACTTGCCCGCGCCGTTCGCACCAATGATCGCCAGTGTCTCGCCCGCAGCCACGCTCACGCTCACGCCGTACAGGGCCTGGAAGTCTCCGTAGTGGACATCGATTGAGTCGACCTTGAGAAGGGTCATGATGCCTCGCCGATGTCGAAGGTTGAGCCGAGGTAGACCTCGATGACCTCCGGGCTGCGCATGACCTCGTGCGGATCGCCGATGGCCAGCACCCTGCCCAGGGCCAGGCACATGAGCTCGTCGACAACGGATGTCAGCGCATGAACGATGTGCTCGATCCATACGACCGTTACCCCCGAGTCGCGCAGGCCTCTGATGAGGTCGACGAGCGGTGGCAGTTCCTTCTCGGTGAGCCCGCCGGCAATCTCGTCGAGCAGGATGAGGCGCGGGTTCGTGGCAAGTGCGCGGGCCAATTCAAGCCGCTTGCGGTCGAGAAGGCGTAATTGCCCAGCGGGCTTCTCGGACAGGTGCATGAGGCCGGTCGTCTCGAGCGCTCGAACCGCCGCTTCGTAGCCGACCTGGCCATGGAATCCGCCGCCGAACGTGGCGCCCACGTACACGTTCTCGAACACGGTCATGTCGACGAAGGGCCGAGGGATCTGGAAGGACCGGGCGATGCCGGCCTTCGTCCGCGACGGCGCGCGCTCCTTCGTGATGTCACGGCCCTGGAAGGTGATGGTGCCGGAGTCTGACGGCAGCACGCCGGTGATGAGCGAGAGCAGGGTCGATTTGCCAGCGCCATTCGGGCCCACGATGCCAAGCGCCGTGCCCTCCGCGACATCGAAGGTGACGTCCTCTGCGGTCACGACATTGCCGAACCGCTTCGACAGGCCACGAACCTCGAGCAATGCGCTCATGGGCACTCACCTCACCTTTGCATGGCTTGCTGAAACAGGGTCTGCCGTGCGGACATGTCTGGAGCAGCGAACGGATGGAACCGGTTGGGGTGGGCGGACTGAGCCGCCCACCCCAACCACTGCACTACTTGAGCGGCTCGACCGTGCCGCCGGTCGGGACCATCGGCGCGATGGAGTTCGACACGATGACGAGCTCCCACGGGAATGCACCGCCATCGGTCTTGCGCCACTGGCCACCGGTGAGCGGGGTCTTCGCCACGTTCGGCACAGGGCCCGTGGTCCAGTCGAGGTCGCCGACGATGGTGCTGACCTTCATGGTCTTCATCGCGTCGACGATTCCCTGCTTGTCCGGGCCACCTGCAGCGATGACCGCGGCAGCCATGACCTCGAACAGCGCCTCGGAGAAGCCGAGGGGCTGGGTCCACTGCTTGCTCGTCGCGTCGGTGTAGGCCTGGGTGTACTCGGCGGCCGACATCCCGGTGAGGCTCGACTTGAACGGCGAGGTCGACGACCACCAGACCTCGGTACCGAGGTTCTCGCCGATGTCGCCGAGGGCCTCGATGGAGGACGGGAAGAGCAGCGCCTTGCCGATCGTCGCGATCTTCGGGTTGAAGCCCTGCTGCTTTGCCTGCTTCCAGAAGGTCGTGAAGTCAGGGGGCAGCGGAACGCCCATGAGGATCTCGTCCTTGTTCTTCTTGAAGGCCGAGATCTGCGAGGAGTAGTCCTGCGACAGGTTCGTGTGCAGGCCCGGGTTGTTGATGGTGTAGCCATTGGCCTCGACGATTCCCGGCAGGTTGGCGCTCCACGCCTGGCC
>CALPZT020000071.1 GCA_943328365.2 Bifidobacterium breve
GGGTCGACCGCCCAGTTCGCGCCATTCACCCTCACGCTTCTGCACGCGGTGCACCAGGAGTTCCGTCGCGTGCGTTCGTTCGTCTTCATCGATGGCCTCGTCGAGATCACCGACATCCTCGCGAGCAGCCCCGGGGTCCTCGATCCCCATCACCTGCTCGCTCGCAAGGGCCTCATCGTGAAGGACGGACGGAGCGACTACCGGCGCGCCTTCGCATCATTTCTCGACACGTGGGGCGACGCAGTGACTGCGAAGACAACCGTCATCATCGCGGGCGATGCCAGATCGCACGATCGTGAGCCCGCGACCGCCGAGGTCGCCGAACTCGAGCATCGCGCTCGCCGCCTGTACTGGCTCAACCCGGAGCCGCGCTCGGAGTGGGACACCCTCGACTCTCGGGCATCCGACTACGGGCGCCACTGCACGAACACCTTCGAGGTTTCGACAATCCGCGAACTCATCGCCGCGGTCACCGAAATCGTTTAGCGGCAGACCTATTTCCGTGCATTGAGGCCCAACTGCTCACGGGCCTTCACTCGGTCCTGCTGATGCTTGAGCACCACCCCGAGTGTCTGCTCCACGACGGCATCGGTGAGCTCTGCTACTCCGAGGGCCTGCATCGCCCGCGCCCAGTCGATCGTCTCCGCGACGCTTGGCCCCTTTCGCAGATCGAGGCCGCGCATCGCTCGCACGACTCGGACGAGCTCGACGACGAGCGACTCCGCAATCCCTGGCACCCGTGACATGACGATGGCCAGCTCCCGCGCGGCGTCGGGGTAGTCGACATGCGCGTAGAGACAGCGCCGCTTGAGGGCCTCCGATAGTTCCCGGGTCGCGTTCGAGGTGAGGACGACGAAGGGCCTATGCGTGGCAACGATGGTGCCGAGCTCCGGCACGGTGACCTGGAAGTCGCTGAGGACCTCGAGGAGCAGGCCTTCGACCTCGACATCGGCCTTGTCGGTCTCGTCGACGAGGAGCACCGTCGGGCCCTCCTGCCGAATCGCAGTGAGAAGCGGACGAGACAGGAGGAACTCCTCGCTGAAGATGTCATCGTGCAGATCCGACCATGCGTCCGCGTCGGCCGATGCATTCGCCTGCGCGGCCTGGATGCGGAGCAATTGCTTTCGGTAGTTCCACTCGTAGAGGGCCCGGGCTTCATCGAGGCCCTCGTAGCACTGGAGCCTGACGAGGCTTGCCCCCGTTGCCGCGGCTACGGCCTTCGCGAGCTCGGTCTTGCCGGTGCCTGCCGGGCCCTCGAGGAGGAGCGGCTTGCCAAGGGCGTCGGCGAGGAACACGACCGTCGCGAGGTCATCGTCGACGAGGTACCCCGTCGCAGCGAGCCGAAGCCGGGCGTCCTCAATCGATTCGAATAGCGGCATGGTCGCCCCTCCTGACTGCGATGGCCGTCGTATTCGGCTGTCAGGCGAAGCGTAGGGTCCCGGCATGAGAGCGCGCGATCTCGGGATCAACCTCGACGGAACCCCCGGACCATTCAATGCCATCACTGACGTGCCGGGCGTCGAGGTCGGCATGGTCACGGTGATCCAGGACACCGACGATCCTGCGATCGCTGCGCGCACCGGAGTCACCGCCGTGCTGCCGCTCGGCAGGGATGGCATCGGAACAGCCCTGCCCGCTGCGGTGTATTCCCTCAACGGCAACGGCGAGCTCACCGGCTCGCACTGGCTGCGCGAGAGCGGCGGGCTCAGCGGCCCGGTGATGATCACGAACACCCACGCTGTCGGCTCAGTCCATCGAGGCATCATCGACTGGACGGCGCGCAATCGGCCCGAGCTGGCCGCAGCCTGGCTGCTTCCGGTCGTCGCCGAGACGTGGGACGGATACCTCAACAGCATCAACGAGCCGTTCGTGACCTCGGCGCACGCCGAGCAGGCCATTGATGGAGCGGTTGGCGGCCCAGTCGCGGAGGGCTCCTTCGGCGGCGGCACCGGCATGAATTGCTACGGATACAAGGGCGGCAACGGCACGGCATCTCGCCTTGTCCCTTTCGGCGGCGTCACCTACACCGTCGCCGCCTTCATCCAGGCGAACTTCGGCGCCCGGCACGAATTGAGCATCCGCGGTGTTTCGATGGCAGGCATCGATGCGCCGTACCCGATGGGCGAAAGCGACTGGTTCCTCGAGGACCAGCAGTCGGGCGGTGCGCCCGTGCCCGGTGGCGCCGGATCGGTCATCGCGGTCATTGCAACCGACGCTCCGCTGCTCCCGATGCAGTGCGAGGCTCTCGCCCGCCGGGTGCCGATGGGCCTGGCCCGCACGGGCACGACGGGTGGGCACTTCAGCGGCGACATCTTCCTCGCGTTCACCACGGCGAATGCCGGGGCGCTGGGCAGCTCGTTCCCGATCGAACGCCCCGAGGTGACCACGCTGCGCTCGCTCGAGATGGTGCCGTGGGGCTACATGGACCCGTTCTACGCGGCCGTCGTCCACTGCGTCGAGGAGTCGGTCCTCAATGCGCTCGTGAGCAACAAGACGATGATCGGCAGGAGCGGACACCTGAGTCCCGCGCTCCCGATCGACCAGGTACTCGAGCGCCTCGTGCCCGTCAGACCCTAGGCGGCGCTCCCCTGCAAGGCGACAAGCCGATCACTGAGCCCTTGGCAGGGAGAACTCCCTTGCGCGATCGAAGACATCGTCGAGCATGGGCTCGGTGAGTCGTCCGGTGAACGTGTTCTGCTGGCTCGGGTGGTAGCAGCCGAGGAGGACGAGCGATGCGCCCGCGCGCTCCAGATGCACCTCCGCACCGTGGCCGAATTTGGGTTGTGGACGGGGTATCCCCCAACCGCACTCGGCCAGCGCCCCAAGAGCCGCAGTCCATGCGAAGCCGCCGAGGGCGACGACAACGCGAACTGAACGAGCCACGAACTCGAGCTCGCGCAGAAGCCACGGCGCGCACGTGTCGCGCTCGGCAGTTAGCGGCTTGTTGTCGGGCGGGGCGCACCGCACGGCCGCCGTAATCCGCACGCCGGCGAGCTGCTGACCGTCGTCTCGCGAGACCGATGCGGGCGATGAGGCCAGGCCCGCACGATGCAGGGCGCCGAACAGCCAGTCACCGCTGCGGTCGCCCGTGAACATCCGGCCGGTGCGGTTGGCGCCGTGGGCCCCGGGCGCAAGGCCGACGATGAGGATCGATGGCTCATCAGAGCCGAAGCTCGGCACCGGTGCGCCCCAGTAGGGCTCATCGGCGTACGCGGCACGCTTCGCGATCGCCACGTCCTCCCGCCAGGCAACGAGGCGTGGGCAGGCCCGGCACGCGCAGATCGCCTTGTTGAGCTCACCGGGCGACGCGGCCGCGCGAGCCTGCCTCCTGACACCGGCGGCGGTGGATGCGGGCACTGTCACACTGGGCCCTGTCACACTGGGCCCGAGGGCGGAGCGGTCATCACGATGGCAGTCTTCCCCACGCTCGACCAGCATGACGCCAAGATCAGCCGATCTTCACCGGCGGTGGCCTGCAGCCGGGGATCGATCTCGACAACAACGCCTTGATCGAAGAGATTTTGGCCTGACACTGCGCCCGGTACCAGAGCTGATCTTCGTCAGCATGCTCCCTCGGCAGGGTTCATCGGATACCTTGGCAATCGACATCCACTCCGGGCGTCGATCAGCTCGATTACACCGGCGAACAGGGCGGAACCAATGGCGAAGGCACTCCCGACCAAGGCACTCATCAACGGCTCCTGGGTCGATGGATCAGGCGGCACCTTCCCCGTTCACTCCCCGCAGTCCGGCGCGCTCATCGCCGACGTGGCGCTCTACGACGCAGGTGACGTCGCACGCGCAGTCGAGGCCGCCCGTGCCGCGCAACCCGGCTGGGCCGCCACACCGCTCATCGAGCGGGTGAAGATCATGCGCCAGATCCACGCGCTCTTCGCGGCACGTGCCGAGGAGGTCGCGCAGGTCCTCATCATCGAGATCGGCAAGACCGTCGCGGAGGCTCGCGAGGAGGTGCACGAGTACGCGGCCCCGTCGTGGCAGAAGGCCGGCGAGGAGGTCCTGCGGCACCGGGGGCTGTCGTTCCCGTCCACCCAGGAGCAGACGAACAACAAGCGGCTCGTCCTCACGCATCGTCCGCTCGGCGTCGTCGGCGTCATCACCCCCTACAACTTCCCCACCGACATCGCATCGATCGCCCTCGCCCACATCATCGCCGCCGGCAATACCGCCGTCTGGAAGCCCTCGGAGTTCTCCCCCATCTGCTGCAACATGGTCGCCGAGATCTGCACCGAGGCCGGCCTGCCGCCGGGCGTCCTCAATGTCGTGCATGGCATGGGCGAGGTCGGCGCTGCGATCGTCGACCATGACGATGTCGATGGCCTGTTCTTCACCGGCTCCACCGCAACCGGCAAGCGCATCGCCGCGAAGGCCGCGCTTCGCCCCCACCTGCTCGAGCTCGGCGGCGACGGTCCGGTCATCGTGCTCGCCGATGCCGATATCGATGCAGCCGTCGAGGGAGCGATGAACGCCTGCTTCTACTACGCGGGCCAGGTGTGCACCTCCGGCGAGCGTCTGCTCGTCCACGCCGATATCCACGATGAGTTCGTGACAAAGCTCAAGGCTCGCGCATCGCAACTGCGCATCGGCGACCCCGGGCTCGACGACACCGAGATGGGGCCGCTGCGAAACTCCGCCACGCTCGGCCGCGTCGTCGAGCATGTCGAGGAGGCGCGCGCCCAGGGTGCGGAGATCACGCAGTACGGCCCGCAGGAGGGCCTGTTCTACCCGGCCACGATCCTCACCGGGGTCACGCCCGAGATGACCATCGCCCGCGAGGAGACCTTCGGGCCGGTCGCACCCATCATCAAGATCTCATCGATCCCAGAAGCCATCGCCATCGCGAACTCGAGCAAGCTCGGGCTCATCGCCTCGCTCTGGACCCGCGATCTCGCCACGGCATGGCGGGTTGGCGAGGCACTCCAGCACGGCACGGTGAACATCAACGAGACGAGCAACTACTGGGACCAGCTCGCGCCATTCGGAGGCACCGGCAACAGCGGTGTCGGCCGCGAGCTCTCGCAGTGGTTCCTCGAGCGGTTCACCGAGCAGAAGCTGCTCGTCTTCGATCTGGGTGACACCGAGGTTCGCTACAACCGCCGTGCCGAGGGCGGCTGGTAGCTCTCAGGCTCAGTCCTCGATCATCCACGCGACATTGAGGGTCACGCTCACCTGCGTCGTGCCGGCCTGAATCGGCGTCGTCACGTCCTTCTCTGCTGACGGTGCAGCCTCCGCGAACGCAACCGGCGGCATCGGCGAAGCCGAGGTCGCCTCGGACACCGAGGCGACCGCCCCGAGCGTGAATCCGAGCAGTTCGGCGTACTGCTTCGCCTGCTCGGTCGCGATCTCGACCGCCTGCGCGCGTGCCTTCTCGGTCGCGGCGGAAGGGTCGGTGACGAACGGCTCGAGGGAGTCGATGCGCACGGCATTGCCTGCGGCATTCACCACTGAGTCGAGGGTGGCCCCCGCGGTTGCAAGATCACGGAGTGTCACGGTGAGCGTCTGCGTGGCCCGGTAGCCGATCAGCGTCTGGCCACCTTCGGAGGTGTAGTCGTAGGCAGGCCCCACGTTGACGGCCTGCGTCGCGATGTCCTTCTCATCGACGCCAGCCACCTTGAGCCCATCGAGCACCACCGTGGTCGCGGCAGCGGCAGCCTCCTGCGCGGCCTGGGCCGAGGCCGGGTCGGTGGTCTCGATCGTGATCGACGCCCGGGCAGCGTCAGGGGTGGCATCGGCCGTGCCGGTCGCCGCAACGCTCACGGTGCGCGCGGACGCAGCACCCGGCGCCATGACGGTGGTGTTCGGCGCGCAGGCAGAGAGGACGAGCGTCGCCGCGACGACGCCAGATGCAAGGACAACGAGTGATCGACGGGTCATGGACCAATAGTGCACGGTGGTGAGCCCTGATGCCCGCCCACGGCTACGAGAGCCGAACCTGCTCCCCAGCGGTGTCGAAGACATAGGTCTTCGTCGGATTCACCTGGACGCTCGCACCGACGGCCGGCGCCTGGAATCCACGCGATCGCGCGACGAGGTCGATCATCGTGCCATCGATGCCCGGCGCAGTGCCGTAGACGAACGTGTCGGCGCCGAGCTCCTCCACGAGCGAGACGGTCATTGGGATGCCAATGTCGCCGAGCTCGAAGTCCTCCGGTCGAACACCGACGAGCACCGTGTCACCGCTCGCCTTCGCGAGGGCCGCTCGCTCCACTTGGATCGTCGCGCCATTCACGACGACTCCGCCCTCGGCGATGCGTGCGGTCATGATGTTCATCGACGGAGAGCCGATGAACGCCGCGACGAACGCATTCGCCGGGGTGTCATACAGCGCCCGCGGGGTATCGACCTGCTGCAGGACGCCGTCCTTGAGGACGGCAACGCGGTCGCCCATCGTCATGGCCTCCACCTGGTCATGGGTGACGTAGACCGTCGTCGTGCCGAGCCGGCGCTGCAGGGCGGCGATCTGGGTGCGGGTCTGGACGCGCAGTTTCGCGTCGAGATTCGACAGCGGCTCGTCCATCAAGAAGACCTCTGGCTCGCGGACGATCGCGCGGCCCATCGCAACGCGCTGGCGCTGGCCCCCGGAGAGCGCCTTCGGCTTGCGCTCGAGGTAGTCGGTGAGGTCGAGGAGTTTCGCGGCCTCCTGCACCCGCCGGCTGATCTCGTCCTTCGAGACCTTCTGGATCTTCAGCGCGAAGCCCATGTTCTCGGCCACCGACATATGGGGGTAGAGCGCGTAGTTCTGGAACACCATCGCGATATCGCGGTCCTTCGCCGGCACCCGCGTGACATCACGGTCGCCGATGTAGATCGCCCCGCTGCTGACCGGCTCGAGCCCGGCGAGCATGCGAAGGCTGGTGGACTTACCGCACCCCGAAGGACCGACGAGGACGAGGAATTCGCCCTCGGCGATCGTGAGGTCGAGGTGGCTGACGGCGGGGGTCGTGCCCCCGGGGTAGACGAGCGAGACGTCGTCGTAGTGAACCCTCTTGGTCATGGCGAAGCCGATCCCTTCACCGGCAGGAACGTGCCGGACGATCCGTTGTGGGGGATGAACGGTGCTGCTACCACCGCAGGAACACGGTGATGGACGTCAGATTAGCGCCGCGCCCACTCGTCCGGGCGATATCGCGCAATTGAGCACGTTCCTCCCGAACACTTCACTTTTGTCCATGTTGGTGGTCCTCGCGAGGTCTACCCTCAGGACGTGGAACTCGGGCATCCCTTTCGGACGGTGACGCCGTCCCTCGACGGCGAGATCCTCGCGGTCCTCGTCCGAGAGACGGAAGAGTGCACCGCGCCCCGCATCCACGGCCTCATCGGCGAGTTCTCCGAGTCTGGCGTCCGCAAGGCCTGCGTGCGCCTGACGGAGCAGGGCATCATCACCCAGCGTCGGGTCGGCCACGCCGACGTGTACC
>CALPZT020000072.1 GCA_943328365.2 Bifidobacterium breve
GAGCTTCCAGACATCGGGAACGCCGAAGGCCTTTGCCGCGGCCGATTGCGACACCTTCGCCGTCCAAGCGCGATTGGTGTTGTCAGGATGCAGTGCCCAGTGATCGTCGACGCTGACGGCATAGGGCAGGTCGCCGCCCCAGACATCCTTGACCGAGGTCGTCGCGCCGCCAGTGGACGAGGTGTAGAAGGCCTTGATCGGCTTTCCCTTGTAGAGCACGGTTAAGCTCGTCGTGTCCGATGAATTCGTCGCCTTCACGGCATCGGCCCAGCGATTGCCCTTCGGTCCGCTCTGCTTCGCCCAGCCGGTGAACGTCTGATCCGTGAAGGGGCCTCCGCCATCGTCGACGTGGCAGGAGCATGACTTGCGCAGCCCGTCCGCCATCTTCGACAGCCCGTACGACCTCGCCGCAATCGCCTGAGCCTGCATTGCCGCTTCTGGCCAGGCACTTGACACTTCAGAGATGCCGAAGAGGTACTCGTCATGCATTCGAACCGAGTTCACGGCATTGAGTCGCACGCCTGACGACGTGTTCACAGCCGTGATGTCGATCGATCCATCCCGGTACCGATGGCCCGATGAGCCGAAGGTTCCGCTCGGCCCGATGAGATTGAGGAGCGTCGTCGGCCCAGCCGCGCCTCCGGGCTCCCGCGTGCCCGCCCAGCGAATCTTCACCGTGGGCGCAGAGCCAAGATCGGTGGCGGTGCCTCCAGCAATGCGGCGAACACCGACCGAGGAGCCGCTGACGTTGAAGGCGAACACGTCATCGGGACCACCGATGGTCGACGTGCCGCCAACCGTCACTTCGACTGCGCCGCCGCCCTGCTCAAGTGCTTCAGCGCGAGCCTGCGCCGACTGCACCTGGTACAGCAGGTTCACCTGAATATCCATGTCGTCCCGGGTGGGCTCGACCGTCGTGCCCGAGTAGTAGTGGGTGACGATCTCCGAGGCATTCTTGCCCTCGAGGGCCATGCCATAGGCGCCCCACTGCGACATGCCGATCCCGTGGCCATAGCCGCTGCCGTTCAGGGTGAATTCGCCCGGCGGCCCGCAGGGATCGATCGGCGAGGTTGCTGTAGCAGGGATGACTCCGGTACCCACCCACGGGAAAATCGCGTCACCATTGCTCGACCCGCTCATCGTGAGGGAGTAAGTGCCGGGAGCAACCTGGGCACCCGAGTCGTCAAGCTTGTCCCAGGTGATGGACAGCGGTCCGCTCGTCTCCTGCTGGCCGCTCAGCGTGCGGACTTGCGTGCCGCACTTCGAGGTGATCGCAACTGTCCAGGCGAGCGGCGCCGTCGTCGTGGTCGTCAGCGTGAGTGGCGTGCTCGTGCCCCACGCAGCCGGAGCCGACATCGCCGGGTTGAACGTCGTGACGCCCATTTTCGACGCGACCATCGCCCGGATCGTCGGAATCTGCGGCTCGAGGTAACGGCCCGGGCACGCCGTCTGGCCGATGTCTCGGTGCCCGCCGATGACGAGGGCATTCGCCTCCTGGCCGGGCTGGTATTTCGAGGTACCGGCACTTGAATCCGAGACGAGGACGGCCGTGCCATTCGGGTCGCGGTGGTTCATCGAGAGCTTCCAGGCCATCAACTGCGCCACCGACTCATCGATTGCGGCCATCTCTTCAGCCGGCGGATTCTTCGCCTGGAAGTTTCCAACCGCCGAGACGGCGAACGTCTCGTTGTTGAATCCCGCGGTATGGCCTCCGATGACCGCCTGGTCCATGCCCCCTGCCCGGCCCTCGTACAGACGCCCGAAGCGATCGACGAGGAAGTTGTAGGCCATGTCCGAGTAGCGCAGGCCCTTCACGAACCAGCCGTAGAGGTTGCGGACCTGCTGCGCGGCCTCTTCCGGGGAGTACGAGTTGCTCGTCACCGTGTGGTGCAGGAATGCCGCCTTGATGGTTCCGGCGTACTTTGGGCCGGCTCGGCGGAGGGATTCGTTCGCCCCCCACTCGGCCCGGGTGATGATCGTCGGCATGGGCGCGCCGAGCGTTGCAGCTGCCACGGTCGAGATCGGCAGGTCATCGGCGCGCGGACCGAGAGGGATGTCTGCATCCTCGTCAACCACCGGGTTGTTCATGAGCATGATCTGCGGGTCCACCGGTGCCTCACCGCCCGGAGTGTCGATGCGCACCTGAACGCCATCGGACTCGCCGGTGATGAGCGGCTCTGTTCCGAAGCGCACGCCCTGGGCCTCAAGGGATCCGGGGTCCGGTGCGTGCTCGGATACCGGCAGCGGCGTCCAATTGCTCCACCCGTCGCTGTCGCGGACTCTCACGAGAATGCGCGACGAGGCATCGAGTGGCGATGCGGTCGTGACCCCGACGAGCCCAAAGTCCTCCGTGCTCGTCTGAGCCGTGGCGATGGCCGGCCGAAGGGGCGCAAGCGCCGGCGCGGCAGCCTGAGTGGCGCCTTCACCGGCTGACGCATCGGATTCGGGAAGGGGCGCGAGGCCGAGCGATTCGACATGGACATCGCCGACGAGTGCATCCCACGAGGCCATCGAGATGGCGCTGTCGGCGACTGCGCTCTCATCGATGCCGGCGAGGGGAATCGAATGCAGGACCGGGGTCACCGGTGCGCGGTTGGCAAGGCGATCAGCTGCGCCTGTGCTGAATTCAGCGATCGGCACGAGAAAGGAGGAGACAAGGATGGTCGATGCCACGCAGGCGAGGACGAGGCGGCCCGCGGATCGTGGTGGTGCGAGCACGTGAGCGTCCTTCCTCATCGAAACTTCCTCGTCGAACCTGGGGCCAGAGCATGGGCAGAGCCCACGGCATCGCGACCGGATCCGGGGCGGCGCCACGGATCGAACTCCCACGGTGCCACATGACGACGAAGAATCACAATCCCCACGCGTCACATCCATCACTTTGTTCACTTGTGACGGAAGCGATGGCCCGTCTCAGCCGGGTGACGAGACAGTCGAATTCACCCATTCCCGAGGGAACCATCCGACTCGCACCTGCGTCCAACCCTTGAAAGTCCGATGTACGGCTGTGTCCGGCTTACGATGGCCGAGTACGACACGGATCCACGAACAGATCCACCCCACGCACGACCCCGATCGCCCCCTCACGGACGGACAACCGCTCGCATGACCCAGCCCGCACGCCGCCGATGGCCCCGAGTTCTCGCAGCGACCCTCTCCGGAGTGATCGTTGCCGTGACCCTCGCCGGGGTCGGCGTGAACGCAATGATGGGCCGGTTGCAGGGCAACATCACCGCCGTCGACGTCTCTGACCAGCTCGGTGGCACGCCAGGTGAAGGCGACGCTCCGATCACGGTCGACGAGGCGGGCAGCTACCAGCCCTTCACGGTCCTGCTCATGGGCAGCGACAGCCGCAGCGGCAAGGACAACCGCGGCTACGGAAGCGCATCGCAGTTCGGCGGAGCCCGCTCCGACACGACGATCCTGCTTCACGTGAGTGCCGACCGCAAGAGCGCCATTGCGGTGAGCATCCCCCGCGACACCCTCATCACTCTCCCGAAGTGCAAGTCCGACGGCAAGACGGTCGGCGGCTACGAGGGCAAGTTCAACGCCGCCTTCGACATCGCCGGCCCCGGATGCACGATCAAGGCCGTCGAGGAAATGTCCGGCCTCAATATCGACAACTTCATGATGGTCGACTTCGGCGGGTTCAAGCGCATCGTCGATGCGATCGGTGGCGTCGAGATCTGCCTCAAGGAGGACGTGAACGATGACAAGAGCGGGCTGAACCTGAGCAAGGGCAAGCACACGGTCAAGGGCGAGGAGGCACTCGCCTTCGTGCGTGCTCGCAAGACACTCGGCGATGGCTCTGACACCTCGCGAATCCGTCGACAACAGGCCTTTATCTCCTCGCTCACCCGAAAGGTGCTGTCGAGCGGCACGCTGCTGAACCCCGCGACCCTGCTCAGCCTTCTCGATGCGGCGACGCAGTCGCTCACCGCCGATCCGCAGCTTGCGAACATCGACAATCTCCGCGAGCTCGCGCTGAGCATGAAGGACCTCAGGCCGAGCGACATCGCATTCGTCACGGCGCCGTGGAAGCCCGCCGGCGACGGCGCGAACGTCCTCATCAATTCGAAGAAGGCCGCGCCCCTGTGGGAGGCGATCAAGCTCGACACCACCTGGCCGGCGAAGCAGGACTCCGATCAGCCACTCCTCAAGACCGAGCCATCCCAGATCTACGTCGACGTGCTCAACGGCTCCTCGACAAAGGGCAAGGCGAAGAAGGTCGCCAAGGAGTTGCGGGCAGCGGGCTATCGCGTGGGTGACGTGGGCAGCACCCCTGGCAAGGACATCGTCGCGACGACCGTCGTCCAGTACGACCCGAAGTGGGACGTGTCCGCCAAGACCCTCATCTTCGCTGCTGGTGCCCAGGGCGAATCGGTGCCCAAGAAGGGCCAGCGGATGACGCTCATCATCGGCGACGACTTCACCTCGATCCAGGAAGTGACGATCACCAGCATTGCTGCCGACCAGACGGCTGACCTGAATACGGCCGATGAGTCGTACTGCGCGGCGTAGCCGCCGGGCCGGATGAACCGCGCGGCGTAGCCGCCGGGCCGGATGAACCGCGCGGCGTAGCCGCCAGCTAGATGACCGGTGGTCGGCCGGCTCGGGTCATGGCCCAGACGGTGCTCCAACGCATGCGCCGGCGGCCGCCCGGATTGACCCGGATGCCCTCAGCCAGGCCGCCGAACCACGCCCGAAGGGCTGCCCGATTGCGCATGCGCACGAGGGTGAGCGCGACCCAACTGCCGACGTAGAGCGGCTCGAGCACGAGAGGCAGGTTGCGGCGGGCCAGCCACACCCGGTTGCGTGCGTTGAGCCGGTAGTAGACGTCATGCCGGGCTGGATCGATGACCGGGTGGTTCACGACGAGGTCGCCGGCGTACCACGCGACGTAGCCCTCGTCCCACGTCCGCCAGACGACCTCTATTCCCTCATGCGCATAGAAGAACGGCGCGGGCCAGCCATCGATTGCCTCGAAGATGCTTCGCCGCATGGCGACGGCCCCCTCCCAAAGTGAGGTCGCCGGCCCCGGTTCGGCCGGGTCACCTACGCGCAGGCGCGGCACCCAGCGACCGGGGGACGCCTCACCCGTGGGGTCGACAACGCGGGGTTGAATAAGGCCGAGCCTGGGATGGGCCACGAAGCGCTCGGCCACCGCGAGGAGGAAGCCGGGGTCAGGCAGGCTCGCATCATCGTCGAGGAAGAACAGCAGGTCGCCGGCGACGAGGGGTACGCCAGCATTGCGGCCCGCCGGAATGCCGAGGTTCTCCACGAGGCCAAGGGTCCGGACTCCGTCGGGGATACCGACAGGCTCCCAGCCGTTGCCGACGACGACGATGTCGAGATCGACGCCATCCTGGGCGAGGAGCGATGCGATGCCGGCGGCGAGTTCAGCAGGGCGCCTGCCCATGGTGAGGACGACCACCCCGTACGCGGGACGCTCGTTGGAGCGTCCGGCCGCATCGTACGTCATCGAAGCCGACTCGACGACAGGATCGAGGCGTGGTGCCCGATCACTGTCACCACTCCGAATACGAGGAGTCCGGCGACGAGCACCCGGGTCGCGACGAGATCGCCCGCCGCGACGTCGATGACTGACGCGACGAGTGCGAGCAGCGTGAGCTCAACCGAGTGGTAGGCCCGATGGAAGGGCACGAAACGTGCGAGCGAGCGCACGCTGCGCAAGCCACTGCTTCGTGGGGCTGCCACCTCCGCCTTCTCGGTGAGGCGCGGCAGGTCGTTGTAGGCGCGTGATCCATGCACCATGTCGTTCAGGGCCTTGTTGTAGAGAACGAGGACGGCCAGCAGCGCTCCCATGAGCGGCCAGGGCGAGTCGAGCCATCCGGCATTCGGGAACCCCGCGGCGCGCAGGCCCAGGGCAATCGGGATGAGCCCCTCGGCCGTGTAGTGCCCGACGCGATCGAGGAACACACCGACCGGCGACGATGTCTGCCGCCACCGCGCGACCTCGCCATCGGAGCAGTCCCACAGCATTTGCATCTGCCCGAGCAGCGCCGCAAGGATGCCGCCGGACAGGCCCGGGATGAGCAGCGCGAAGGCCGCCGACGCCCCGGTCGCGATCATGAGCCAGGTGACCTGGTTGGCAGTGATCGACGTACGCAGGAGCAGCCGGGTCAGGTACGGCGAGATATCACGCAGGTAGACATCGGCGACCCAGTGCTCGGAGTTGCGCCGGCCGGTGATCGCAGGTGGCTGGCAGACCTCTCTGATCTGCGCGATAGACGGCCGCAGTGGACGTTCGACGAGGCTCACGTCTTTCCCTTCAGTTCCGATGCGCGAATCACTGCCGATGCGCAAATCACTGCCGATGCCCGATTCACTGCCGATGCCCGGAGCTCGCCAGCCACTGGATGGAGGCGATGAACACGAGGAGCAGCGACCAGATGATGATGCCGACGACGAGCAGGCCCCCGAGGACGGAGATGCCGCCCAGGGCCGCGAGCACGATAAGGATCGTGCGCCCGTCCCAACCGAGCCCTGACCACACGAGCCAGCGAGGCGGGGCGACACCGGCAATCGCTCGGTACAGCACGTCGTAGTGGTGGAAGGCGATGATTGCAATCCACCAGAAGCCGAGCACCATGAGCGCGGGGTAGGCCGAGAGGCAGAGCAGCGCGACGACGCCGAGCTCGACAAACCTCAGCGCCGCCGGCACGGCCCAAGCGGGTCGCGAGGTCCAGAACTCCTCCCAGCCGGCCGGCGACATCCCGCGGGAGAGCAACGACGCGATTGGACCGGCATCGGACTGGCGGGCAAGGAGCAGGCCGGCATCGGCAGGCGCTGGACCCGACCAGCTGAGCGTGCGAAGGATTCGTCCGGACGTCACATAGGCGAGCGCAACCAGCCCAAGGGCGAGCAGAAGCCCGAGCGCCCAAGCCGCCCCGAGAAAGGCCGCGGCGAGGCTGATGACGAGCCACCGCTCGCCTATCGGCATATGGATCGCGCGCTTCGCCCACCGCACACCACTTCGGCGGTTGATCCGGGATGACATCTCCATGGCACCCTGCACGGACCAGCCGGCGGTGCTGTCTGATGCGCCGTCGTCAGGGTCGGTGATCGACCGCGGCTCGACTCGCGCCTCCCTGCTGCGCTGCACGCGTGAGAAGTCGTAGTCCATCATGTGCCGGGTCGTCTGGAGGACGAGCATGATGATCGCCAGCGGCCAGATGTTTACCCCCGCAACGGCGGCGGCACCGATTGCCAGGCCGGCGTAGGCGAGGTACTCCTTCACTCGGTCAGTCGAGGCATCGAGCCAAGCGCCCAGCGCGGAGAATCTCCTCGTCGCGCGGGCTACTTCGCCGTCGACGCAATCGATGATGAGACTCAGCTGGA
>CALPZT020000073.1 GCA_943328365.2 Bifidobacterium breve
AGTAGACGTCGTGGGCGGTGCGAAAGGACACCCGGCCGAAGAAGGGCCGGCCAATGGCACCTGCATCGACGAGTTCCTTGATGCGCCGCATCGGGTACTGGAACCTGAAGTTCTCGTGCACCATGAAGGGAAGGTTGCGATCGGCGCAGGCCGACACCATTGCCTTCGCGTCGGCCATATCCCAGGCGAGGGGCTTCTGGCAGATGGCCGCAACCCCGTGCTCCGCTGCGAGCTCGACCATCATTCGGTGCGTCGGCGCCGTGGTGGCGATGTCGACGAAGTCGAGCTCCTCATTGCGAAACAGCTCGGCGGCGTCGGTGTATGCGCGACCCCCGAAGGCCGCAGCCGCGGCGGATGCCCGCTCAGGATCGATGTCGCACACGGCGACGAGCTCGACCTCCGGAATCTCCGACCAGGCATGCAGGTGGTTCTGCGCGAAGAACCCGCACCCGATGAGGGCAAAGCGGTAGGGGCCGCTCATAGCTCGACGGGGCGAGCCGGGTCGAGGATCCATTCACTCCAGGATCCGACGTACATGCGCGCATCACCGAGCCCGGCGTGCGCCATTGCGAGAAGATTCTCGGCGGCGGTGACGCCCGAGCCGCAGTAGAAGATGACCTGATCTGCTGGCTGGCCTGCGGTGAGCGAGTCGAAATGCACCTTCAGCTCATCGGGCGGCAAGAAACGTCCGTCGTCGGCGAGGACCTCGGTGCGCTCCGCGAGGCCAGCCCCGGCGATGTGGCCCTTGACCGGGTCGTAGTACTTGCCGAGGCCGTGGTAGCCGTCTGCTGATCGGGAGTCGAAGACCCGGCAGGTCGGCTCGACTCGTGCAGCGTCGACCTCGTCAACGGAAGCGAGGAGGCTGTCGCGAACCTGCGGGATGAAGGTGCGCGGCGACGACTGCCCGGCCTCGTCGGTCATCGGCCGATCCTCGGCAAGCCATGCGGTCAGGCCACCGTCGAGCACCGCCACTGCATCGTGGCCCAGCCAGCGGAGCATGACCCAGACGCGGGCGGCCGCCATGAGCCCGCGGTCGGCGTCGTAGACGACGACCTGAACTGATGAGTCGATGCCCCATGCCGAGAGCTGGGCGGCGAAGACTTCCGGGTCGGGGAAGGGTCGGCGGCCGGTAACCCCGTCGATGACTGGGCCGGACAGGTGAGCGCTTAGGTCGGCGCGGAGCGCACCGGGGATGTGGGCCTCGCCATAGGCGGCGGTGCCCCACGCCTCATCATCGAGCGAGAATCGGGCGTCGAGGAGGACGAGGCTCGGGTCGCCGAGCATCGACTCGAGCTCTCCGGTGGAGATGAGCGTCGTGAACGTCATGGGGGAGCCTCTCGATGCTGGGGGTGAGGCTGATCCTACGCTCGGGACATGAGCATGAAGCCGAGGAGTTTCGAAGTAACCGACGGACGCGACCGGGCGCCAGCCCGAGGGATGCTGAGGGCGCTCGGCATGACGGACGCTGACTTCCGCAAGCCCCAGATCGGCATCGCCTCGTCCTTCAACACGATCACCCCGTGCAACATGTCGCTACGAGAGGTCGCCGCGGCAGTGGGCCAGGGCGTTCATGCTGCGGGCGGCTTCCCGATGGAGTTCGGCACGATCACCGTCTCGGATGTCATCTCGATGGGCCACGAGGGCATGCACTTTTCCCTTGTGAGCCGAGAGGTCATTGCCGACTCGGTTGAGACCGTGATGCAGGCCGAGCGGCTCGATGGCATGGTGACGCTGGCCGGATGCGACAAGAGCATTCCAGCGATGATCATGGCCGCCGCTCGTATCGATGTCGCAAGCGTGCTCATGTATGCGGGGTCGCTGCTCCCCGGGCACGTTCGGCTGACCGATGGCACGGAGATGAACGTGAACATCGTGACGGCATTCGAGGCGGTCGGCGCCTGCGCCCGAGGGCTCATGAGCGACGCCGACCTCGACATCATCGAGCGAGCGGTGTGCCCGAGCGCAGGCACGTGCGGGGGCATGTACACCGCGAACACGATGGCGAGTGCCGCAGAGGCCATGGGCATCGCGCTCCCTGGCTCGTCGGCTCCGCCCGCGGTCGACAGCCGGCGCGAGCTCCTCGGCCGACAGGCCGGTGAGGCCGTCGTAGAACTCCTGCGCCAGGGCACGACGACCCGCGACATCATCACGAAGCAGTCGCTCGAGAATGCGATCGCTGTCGTCATGGCCCTCGGTGGCTCCACGAATGCCGTGCTTCACCTTCCGGCAATCGCCCATGAATGCGGTTTCGAACTCGAACTCGACGACTTCCACCGCATCGGCTCCAAGGTGCCGCTCCTTGCGGACCTCAAGCCCTTCGGCGAGTACGTGATGTTCGACGTCGACCGTGTTGGCGGAATCCCGGTCGTGATGAAGGTGCTGCTCGACGAGGGATACCTGCACGGGGATTGCCTCACCGTCACCGGGCGGACGATTGCCGAGAACCTTGCGAGCATCAATCCGCCTGAGCCCGATGGCAAGGTGCTGCGGCCCGCGAGCCATCCTCTGGCCGCGAGCGGCGGGATCACGATCCTGTCCGGCTCGATGGCGCCGGAGGGGGCGGTCGTGAAGAACGCCGGCGTGCCCATCGAGGTCTTCGAGGGCGTCGCGCGCGTGTTCGAGCGTGAGGAGTCGGCGATGGCCGCGCTCGAGGATGCCACGATCCAGGCGGGCGACGTCGTTGTCATCCGCTATGAGGGACCCAAGGGCGGCCCCGGAATGCGGGAGATGCTCATGATCACGGGGGCGATCAAGGGTGCGGGGCTCGGCAAGGAGGTCATGCTCGTCACGGATGGACGGTTCTCCGGAGGCACGACCGGCCTGTGCATCGGGCATGTGGCGCCGGAGGCGGTCGATGGCGGGCCGATCGGGCTCGTGCGCGATGGCGACCGGGTCCGGATCGATATCCCGAATCGGACGCTTGACCTCCTCGTCGACGAGGCTGAGCTCGGCCGCCGACGGGAGGCGTTCGAGCCGCTGCCGCCGCGGTACACGCGCGGGGTGCTCGCGAAGTACGCGAAACTCGTCGGGTCGGCCTCTCGCGGAGCCGTCTGCGACTAGCGGCGAGCGGCAGACTGCGTCAGGCCCCTCCCTTCGCGCCCAGACGTGGCGCTCGTCACGTTCGGATGACAGGGAGCGATTGTGCGGGTATGGTGACCGGTGTGGCAAAGACTCTGGTAGTTATTTGGCGCGCGGGCTGATACACGTCAACCGGCGCGCTGCCCTCCGATACCCAGCCGGGTCGGGGGGTTTTTCATTGCCGCGGTCATCACGGCCGCGGTTGAACCCTGAACGACCGACACGAGGGATAGGCGAGAGAGACGATGGGCGAGCAGATAACCGGGGCGCAGAGCCTGGTCTATGCGCTGGAAACAGCAGGGGTGACCGACGTGTTCGGGATCCCGGGCGGGGCGATCCTGCCCCTCTACGACCCACTCATGGACTCATCGTCGATTCGGCATATTCTCGTCCGTCACGAACAGGGTGCGGGCCATGCGGCCGAGGGCTACGCGTATGTGAGCGGCAAGGTCGGCGTGTGCATGGCGACAAGCGGCCCCGGTGCGACGAACCTCGTGACGCCGCTGGCCGATGCGAACATGGACTCTGTCCCGATGGTCGCAATCACCGGGCAGGTGCCGAGTCCGTCGATCGGCACTGATGCGTTCCAGGAGGCCGACATCCGCGGCATCACGATGCCGATCACGAAGCACAGCTTCCTCGTCACGAATCCGGACGACATCCCGCGAGCCATCGCCGAGGCATTCCACCTTGCCTCGACCGGTCGGCCCGGGCCCGTCCTCGTCGATGTCTCCAAGGACGCCCTTCAGGGGAGCACGACCTTTGAATGGCCGACGAGCCTGGATCTTCCGGGCTACCACCCGGTGACCCGACCCCACGCGAAGCAGATCCGCGAGGCCGCACGAATGATCATCGACGCGAAGGCGCCGGTCCTCTACGTAGGCGGCGGCGTCATGCGGGCCCAGGCATCGAAGGCGCTCATGCGCCTGGCCGAGCTCACCGGAATCCCGGTTGTCACGACCCTCATGGCCCGAGGCGCCTTCCCTGACTCCCACCCCCTGCACCTGGGCATGCCGGGCATGCACGGCTCGGTCGCGGCCGTCGGCGCGCTGCAGAAGTCTGATCTGCTCATCACCCTTGGTGCGCGATTCGATGACCGGGTCACGGGCAAGCTCTCGACATTTGCCCCGGACGCTGCGGTGATCCACGCTGACATCGACCCTGCGGAGATCGGCAAGAACCGCGACGCAGATGTCCCGATCGTCGGAGACCTCGCGGAGATCATCCCTGATCTCGTGACCGCGATCGAGGCTGAATACGCCGCCGGGCGTCGTGGCGACTACGAGGCATGGTGGTCGGTCGTCGGCCGCTGGCGCGAGACCTACCCCCTCGGCTACGACATCCCGGACGATGGCTCGCTTTCGCCGCAGTACGTCATCGAGCGGCTCGGGCAGATTTCCGGTCCGGAGTCCATCTACGCAGCAGGGGTGGGCCAGCACCAGATGTGGGCGGCGCAGTTCGTGAAGTACGAGCGCCCGGACAGCTGGATCAATTCTGGCGGCCTCGGCACGATGGGCTTCGCCGTGCCAGCTGCGATGGGCGCGAAGGTCGGTGCGCCGGACCGAACAGTGTGGGCGGTCGATGGCGATGGCTGCTTCCAGATGACGAACCAGGAGCTTGTCACCTGCTCCATCAATGAGATTCCCATCAAGGTCGCCCTCATCAACAACAGCAGCCTGGGCATGGTCCGCCAATGGCAGACCCTCTTCTACAACTCGCGATACTCGAACACCGACCTGCATTCCCATCGCATCCCGGACTTCGTGAAACTTGCTGATGCATACGGATGCCATGGGCTTCGGTGCGAGTCGCCGGAGGAGGTCGATGCGACGATCGAGAAGGCGATGGGCATGAACGATGCCCCGGTCGTCATCGACTTCGTCGTCCATCGCGATGCGATGGTGTGGCCGATGGTCGCGGCGGGCACGAGCAACGATGACATCATGGTGGCCCGATCAATGGCACCGCAGTGGGGAAGTGACGACTGATGTCCAGGCATACCCTCTCCGTCCTCGTCCAAGACCAGCCGGGCGTGCTCGCGCGCGTTGCCGGCCTGTTCTCCCGCCGGGGCTTCAATATCGAGTCCCTCGCGGTGGGTCCGACCGAGATTCCAGACGTCTCGCGGATGACCATCGTCGTCAATGTGGAGGGCCTCGCGCTTGAGCAGGTGACGAAGCAGCTGAACAAGCTCAGCCATGTACTGAAGATCGTCGAACTTGACGAGACATCGTCGGTGCAGCGCGAGATCATGCTCGTCAAGGTGAAGGCTGATGCCGAGACCCGATCCCACATCCTCGAGACCGTGCAGTTGTTTCGGGCCAAGGTCGTCGATGTGGCGAGCGATGCCGTGACGATCGAGGCGACCGGCAAGCACGAGAAGCTCGAGGCGCTGCTTCGGGTGCTCGAGCCGTACGGCATCAAGGAACTCGTGAAGTCGGGCCTCGTCGCGGTGGGCCGAGGCCCTCGCTCCATCACCGACCGGTCAGTCCGGTCTCTTGATCGAACCGGCTGACGGATACCCTTCTCCCACATCAATGACGTGTGCGGCACATCAGACAACCGGATAAAAGGAGCTCCTCCCATGGCTGAACTGTTCTACGACGACAACGCCGATCTGTCGATCATCCAAAACCGCGTCGTGGCGATCATGGGCTTCGGCAGCCAGGGTCATGCGCATGCGATGTCCCTGCGCGATTCGGGTGTCGATGTGCGAGTGGGCCTGCGCGAGGGCTCGAAGAGCAAGGCCAAGGCTGAGGAGGCTGGCCTGCGGGTCGTCGATCCGGCGACCGCGGCGGCCGAGGCCGACCTCATCATGATCCTCGCGCCTGATCCGGTGCAGAAGAAGCTGTACCTCGAGGCCATCGAGCCTAACCTGCAGCCGGGCGATGCGCTGTTCTTCGCGCATGGATTCAACATTCGCTTCGGGTTTATCTCCCCGCCCGACTTCGTCGATGTCGCGATGGTGGCCCCGAAGGGTCCCGGGCACCTTGTGCGCCGCGAGTACGTCGCCGGCCGCGGGGTTCCCGCGATCGTCGCCGTCGAGCAGGACGCAACCGGTCAGGCGTGGCCGCTGGCGCTCTCGTATGCGAAGGCGATCGGCAGCCTGCGAGCGGGCGGCATCAAGACCACCTTCACCGAGGAGTGCGAGACCGACCTGTTCGGCGAGCAGGCCGTGCTCTGCGGCGGCGCGAGCCAGCTCGTCATGTACGGCTTTGAGACCCTCGTCGAGGCTGGCTACCAGCCGGAGGTCGCGTATTTCGAGTGCCTGCATGAGCTCAAGCTCATCGTCGATCTCATGTACGAAGGCGGCATCGCCAAGCAGCGCTGGAGCGTTTCCGACACAGCCGAGTACGGCGACTATGTGTCGGGTCCTCGGGTCATCGACCCGAGTGTGAAGGAGAACATGAAGGCGGTTCTCGCCGATATTCAAAATGGTGCCTTCGCGAACCGCTTCATGGCCGACCAGGAGGCGGGCGGACCGGAGTTCAAAGCGCTGCGCGCAAAGGGCGAGTCCCATCCGATCGAGGCCGTGGGCCGCGAACTGCGCGGGCTCATGAGCTGGGTCGACAACAAGGGCGATGACTACGTCGAGGGCACCGCTGCTCGCTAGTTGAGCGCAGTTCCCGCAGGGGGGAGCTCCCTTGAGCGAGGGGGAGCCCGCCGGGCCACGGGGGTTAGCCCAGCGGGCTCGTCTTCGGGGCAGGCCTACCCGGTGCGCGACATGCGTCGGGTAGGCGGCCGTTCAGTCGGCGCGCTTGATGGGGATGTGTGTCGGCGTGGCCGCGGGCTCGGGCAGGGCGACCTGTACCTCGAGAATGCCGTCCCGGTACTCGGCCTGGATACTGCTCTGGTCGACCCGCTGCGGCAGCGCGATCGTTCGCACCAAGCTGCCGTAGGTGAACTCAGACCGATGATCCTCGTCGGTCCTCTCCTCGCGGTCCGCCCGAATCGTGAGCAGTCCATCGGCCACTGTCACATCGACGTTCTTGTCGGGGTCGATGCCGGGAAGCTCGGCGCGGACGACGAACGTGCCATCACGCATGAACTCCTCGACGCGAATCGTGCGGACGTAGTTGAACCGCAGTGCCGTGTCGGACGGGATGAGGCTCTCGAACCAGTCCACAAGCCGTGGAAACGGGTCGGGACGCACTGCGATCGAGTTCCGGGG
>CALPZT020000074.1 GCA_943328365.2 Bifidobacterium breve
CCATGATCGAAGACGTCATCGGACGAGCCCGGGTCGGTTCGACCCCCGAACTCGAGGAGTACTACGCGCGACTTGCGAAACTCGGCTCCGGCGCACTGTGGACCGTTGCGAACGAGATCGAGCCCTGGTACCCCCAGCCCCGCTCCATCCCCATGCACTGGCGCTACGACGACCTTCGCCCGCTCGTGCTCGAGTCTGCGAGGCTCGTCACCGGCGACGATGCCGGACGAAGGGTCGTCTTCCTCGTCAACGACGAGCGGCGCGACGTGTCGGCCGCGGTCGGCCTGCTCTACACCGGCCTGCAGATCATGAACCCCGGCGAATCCATGACCGCCCACCGGCATGCCGCGGCAGCGCTGCGGTTCGTCATCGAGGGCGAGGGTGCCTGGACCATCGTGAACGGCGATCGCCTCAAGGTCGGCCCCAATGACTTCGCGATCACCCCCAAGGGCACCTGGCATGAGCACGGCAATGAGTCCGACACCACCCAGGTGATCTGGCAGGACGGCCTGGACATCCCGCTCGTCAATGCGCTCGATGCCAACTTCTACGAGGTCCACCCAGACCTCCACCAGATTCCCGGCAAGGTCGTGAACACCTCGCTGCTCGAGCACGGAAGCGGCATCCTCAAGCCCGATGGCCGGTCCTGGTCCAAGCGCTACTCCCCCCTGCTCGCCTACCCGTGGGAGCGCACCTACGAGGCTCTCCTCGACCTCGCCAAGGTGAGCGACGGAACCCCCTACGACGGCGTCATCATGGAATACGTGAATCCGCACACGGGCGGCTCGGTCATGCCGACCATGGGAGCCCACATGCAGCTGCTCCGGCCCTCGCAGGCCACCCTTGCCCATCGCCACACCGGCTCGGTGATCTACCACGTCGCCAAGGGCAGCGGTCATTCAATCGTCGGCGGGCGCCGCTTCGACTGGAAGGAGCACGACATCTTCTGCGTGCCCTCGTGGGCATGGCATGAGCACATCAATGACGACGCGAACGCCGACGCGTGCCTGTTCTCCTTCAATGACTTCCCGATGATCAATGCCCTTGATCTTCACGCAGAGGAAGCGATGGACGCGAACGGCGGCCATCAGGATCTCGGCTAGAAGCCTGCACCGAATGACCCTTCACACGCTCGCCCTCGCCGCCATTCCCGGCGACGGCATCGGCAACGAGGTACTCCCTGCAGCCACCCGTGTGCTCGATCGCGCGACAGCATTGGCCGGCATCCGAATCGACTGGACGTGGCTCGACTGGGGATGCGACCACTTCGTCCGAACCGGGTCGATGATGCCATCCGACGGCATCGCGCGCCTGAGCCAGCATGACGCCGTCTTCCTCGGCGCAGTCGGCCGGCTTGATGTCCCCGACCACGAATCACTCTGGGGCCTGCTCATCCCGATCCGCCGCGCCTTCGACCAGTACGTGAACCTCCGCCCCGTCCGGCAGTTCGACGGCGTCGAGCCACGCGTTCGACTGCCCGAGGGAGCCCGGGTCGACATGGTCATCGTGCGCGAGAACACCGAGGGCGAGTACTCCGAGATCGGCGGACGCTACGGACGTGGCACGCCTCGCGAGTTCGCCCTCCAGGAGAACATCTTCACCCGGATCGGCATCGAGCGCATCGCGCGATACGCGTTCGATCGAGCCGCTGAACGCCGAGGGCATGTCACGTCAGCCACCAAGTCCAACGGGATCATCCACACGATGCCCTTCTGGGATGAGGTCGTGGCCGAGATCTCGTCCGACTACCCCGATGTCTCGCTGCGCAAGGTACTCATCGATGCGCTCGCCGCCGAGATGGTGCACCGCCCCCACGAGTTCGATGTCGTCGTCGCGTCCAATCTCTTCGGCGACATCCTTTCCGACCTGGCCGCCGCGACCGTCGGCAGCCTTGGCGTGGCGGCCTCGGCGAATCTCAACCCCGAACGGCTGTTTCCATCGATGTTCGAGCCGGTGCACGGCTCAGCCCCGGACATCGCAGGGCGGGGCATCGCCAACCCGGTTGCCGCCATCTGGTCCGGCGCGATGATGCTCGATCACCTCGGCCATCCCGAGATTGCCGCCCGAATCATGCAATCCGTCGAGTCTTCGCTCCTTGACCCCGCAACTCGAACGGCAGACCTTCAAGGTACGGCCGATACCGCCGGTGTCACGGATGCCATTCTTGAAGGTCTCGAGCAGCGGTGACCGAATCCACACGATTGTCGCCTTGCCGAGTGCCCGTAACAGGCATGATGCTTACGGTCAGGCACAAGCCTCACGCACTGCCGCCCGCAATACCCGGCCTCACGACCACAGACATCCCTATTGAGAGAAGCAGGCATCATGGCTGAGCGTTCATTCGCCACAGAGGTCCAAGAGCTCCGACTCGGAGCTGGCGAGGAGTTTCGGGGCGAGGGCATCCTCGCGGTCACGAAGGGCCTGCTGCAATCCGGGGTCGCGTACGTCGGCGGATACCAGGGCGCCCCGATCTCACACCTCATGGATGTTCTCGGCGATGCGCAGGACATCCTCGACGAGCTCGGCGTCTACTTCGAGAACAGCGCCTCGGAGGCAACGGCAGCCGCATCGCTCGCGGCATCTGTCCACTACCCGCTCCGCGGAGCCATCACCTTCAAGTCGACCGTCGGCTTCAATGTTGCCTCCGATGCCCTCGCCAACCTCTCCTCAGGTGGCGTCCTCGGCGGCGCGCTCGTCATCATCGGCGAGGACTACGGCGAGGGCGCGAGCATCATGCAGGAGCGTACCCACGCCTTCGCGATGAAATCCCAGATGTGGCTCCTCGATCCTCGACCGAACCTCACGGCGATCGTCGACATGGTCGAAAAGGGCTTCGAGCTCTCCGAGGCGAGCAACACCCCAGTCATCCTCGAACTGCGCCTTCGCTCCTGCCACCTGCACGGTGCCTTCATCGCCAAGGACAACCGTAAGCCGTCCTTCAGCATTGGCGATGCCCTCGCGAACCCCAAGCGCGATCTCAGCCGGGTCGTGCTCCCCCCTGCCAGTTTCCTGCACGAGCAGGAGAAGGTGAACAAGCGCTGGCCCGCCGCGGTTCAGTTCATCAAGGACAACCACCTCAACGAGTTCGTCGCCGACGGCGCACAGGACTTCGGCATCATCCTTCAGGGCGGCCTGTTCAACAATGTGAATCGAGCCCTCGAGCTTCTTGGCCTCTCCGACCCATTCGGCAACAGCTCGATTCCGCTATACGTCATGAACGTCACCTACCCGGTCATCGATGACGAGGTCATCGGCTTCTGCGAGGGCAAGCGAGCGGTTCTCCTCGTCGAGGAGGGACAGCCCGACTTCATCGAGCAGAACATTCAGGCGATCCTGCGGCGCGCCGATGCCACGGCCAAGCTGCACGGCAAGGACCTGCTGCCGGTTGCCGGCGAGTACACGCCCGCCGCGGTCACCAAGGGTGTCCTCGCCTTCATCCAGAAGTACGCCCCAGAACTGCTCGATCAGGAGAGCCTTCCGACATCGACCCTTCCGGTCACCGATCCGCGCAGCCCCTATGCCGAGCGCATCGAGCCCGATCTCGTCCAGGGACGTCCGCCCGGCTTCTGCACTGGCTGCCCCGAGCGGCCGATCTTCGCCGCACTCACCCTCGCACAGCGCGAGGTCGGCGAGCACCACGTGAGTGCCGATATCGGATGCCACCTGTTCTCGATCAATGCGCCGTTCAATATCGGTGGCACGACGATGGGCTACGGGCTGGGCTCCGCCGGCGCGGCCGCCCTCAACGGCAAGGACTCGAGCAGCCGTCCGATCGCCATCATGGGTGACGGCGGCTTCTGGCACAACGGCCTCACGAGCGGCGTCGGCAATGCCGTGTTCAACGAGAACGACCAATTGCTCGTCATCGTCGACAATGCCTACAGTGCCGCGACCGGAGGGCAGGACGTGCTTTCGTCCAAGGCAGCCAATCCGCTGCGCTCGACGCAGCACTCCATCGAAAAGGCGGTTCGTGGCATCGGGGTCAAGTGGTCCCGGACCGTGACGAACACCTTCAAGGTCGACGAGATGCGCGACCTGTTCAAGGAAGCCCTCACCTCGACTGACAAGGGCCCCAAGGTGATCATCGCCCAGAGCGAGTGCACCTTGAATCGGACCCGGCGCGAGAAGCCGCTCATCGCCCGACGCGTGAAGGAAGGCAAGCGCGTCGTCCGCGAACGCTTCGGCGTCGACCCGGAGACCTGCACCGGCGATCACTCGTGCATCCGCATTTCCGGCTGCCCCTCGCTCACGATCGGCCCGAACCCTGATCCGATGCGCGAGGACCCGATCGCCACGGTGCTCGACAGCTGCGTCGGATGCGGGCTCTGCGGCGAGAACGCCCACGCCGCGGCCCTCTGCCCGTCGTTCTACCGGACCGAGATCATCACGAACCCCAGCCGCTGGGATCGGACGAAGACCTCACTTCGCCACCACTACATCGGATTCCTGCAGCGCGGCGTCGAGCGCCGGCTCGCCGGCATCGACCCCGCCTAAGCCGCCCACCTCACCCAAGGACAGTCCCAGATGACCGCCACGATCACCAATCCCCCGCGTTCCGCGGCCCGAGTACGGCCGATCACCATGGCGATCCTTGCTATGGGCGGTGAAGGCGGCGGCGTCCTGTCCGACTGGATCGTCGATCTTGCCGAGGCGAACGGCTACTTCGCGCAGAGCACCTCGGTGCCCGGCGTAGCCCAGCGCACCGGCGCAACCGTCTACTACGTCGAGCTCTTCCCCAAGCAGCCGGGTGCCGTGCACCAGCCCGAGCCGGTGCTCAGCACGATGCCGACCCCGGGCGAGGTCGATATCGTCGTTGCCTCCGAGCTGATGGAAGCCGGACGTTCAATTCAGCGGGGCTTCACCACCCCTGACCGCACGACGCTCATCGCATCGACAAGCCGCACCTACGCAATGCCGGAGCGTACGGCAATGGGCGATGGCCGCGTCGACTCGAGCAAGCTGATCTCTGCTGCCATCGCCGCATCGCAGCAGTTCATCCGCGGCGACTTCGCCCGTATCGCCCAGGAAACCGGCAGCGTCATCAGTGCCGTGCTGTTTGGAGCCGTCGCGGGAGCGGGCGTCCTTCCTTTCACCCGTGTTCAGTTCGAGGACGCCATCCGTGCCGGCGGCAAGGGCGTCGAGCCGAGCCTGCTCGCATTCGCTGAGGGGTTTGCGGTCGCTGCGAAGCCGGCCGGCATGTCGATCGACATCTCGATCGGCTCTCGCCCCGACGATCTTCCCAGCGAGGGTCCCGACCCGGCCGAGGTCCAGCTCGCGATCGACAGCCCAGCATCGCTTGTCGGCTCGCGCCTGCAGGCTCAGGCCGCCCGGATCGCAGCCGAGTTCCCTGCCGAGGCCCGATACATGCTCGTGAACGGCATCAAGCGCACTGCCGAGTACCAGGACGTCGCCTACGCCGACGAGTACCTCGACCGGATCGCCTCAGTCACGTCATTCGAGACCGGCGGCGACGGGAGCGGCATTCTGACGACCGAGGCGGCTCGGTTCACCGCGCTGTGGATGACCTACGAGGACACCATCAGGGTTGCCTTCCACAAGACTCGCAGGCGTCGCTTCGACCGGGTCGGCAAGGAGGCGCGCGTCACCGACGCCCAGGTGATGCAGGTGCGCGAGTTCCTGCACCCGCAGGTCGAGGAGATCAGCGACACGCTGCCCACGGCCCTCGGCCGGTGGCTCCTGCGCTCCGCCGCGATGAACGCCATCATCCACAAGGTCACCCATAAGGGGATCAAGATTCAAACCACGTCGGTTTGGGGATTCACCGTCCTGTACTTCCTTGCCCGGCTTCGGCCAATTCGGCGCCGCTCACTGCGCTTCGGTCAGGAGCAGCAGCGAATCGACGAATGGCTCGACCTCGCTCGAATGCACGCCGTCAGCGACTACGCCCTCGCCACCGAGATCATCCTGTGCCAGCAGGTGGTGAAGGGGTACGGCTCAACGCACGCGAACGGCCTACGCAATTTCACTGCACTCATGGGCGCCGTGCCGGTGCTCGCCGGTGATCCTCGGGCAGCCGAGCGCCTTCGAAACCTTCGACGCGCGGCGCTTGCCGATGAGACGGGCCAACAACTGCAGGCAGCTCTCAGCGCATCGAGCATGCGCTCGAGCTGACGCCCCGTTCGTGCAACACTCAGCCATGACCGACAAGGCCGACACGTTCACCGGTTTCCCGGCCGAGACCTTCGAGTTCTACGAGCAACTGAGCGCCAACAACACGCGGGCTTGGTGGGCCGAGCACAAGCTCGAATACGAGCGGGTCGTCCGCACTCCACTTATGGCCCTGCTCGCAGCACTCGACACCGAATTCGGTTCCGCTCATGTCTTTCGACCGCATCGGGATGCCCGATTCAGCAAGGACAAGACACCGCTCAAGGACCATCAGGGCGCGGTCGTCCAGGTCGAGGACGCCATTGCCTACTACGTGCAGATTTCAGCGAGCGGGCTCATGGTCGGGGCGGGCTGGTACTCCCCCCAAGGCCAACAGCTGCGGCGCTTTCGCGAGTCGGTAGACACCGCCGTCGGTGGCGAGCTTGAACGCACGCTCGCAGCCCTGCCCAAGCGGTTCGAGGTGGACGGACGCCCCCTTGTCACCAGACCCCGTGGATATGACGCGGACAACCCCCGCATCGAGCTCCTGCGATACCGCATGCTCGTCGCCTCGAGCACCTACCCTGCGGCACCGTGGATGGGCACCCGCAAGGCGCTCGACACCGTGCGCGCCGACTGGAGGGCGATGCAGCCGCTCGTCGAGTGGCTCGCCGATCATGTCGGTCCGGCAGAGGATCCGGCGAGAGAGTCATGACTCGTGGGCAATTACTGGCCCCGCAACCTACCTGCCGATCGGCGAAGGACCGTGCGCTTCGAGCCTTGCAATAACTTCGTCGACGTCAGGGTCAGCACTCCCGAGGTCGCCTGAGTTCGCCGGGGAGGAGCGAGCGCCGAGGGACTCAGCCGACAGTCGAACCGACGTCGCCAGATGCGCGGCGATCCAGCGAACTGCGCTCGGGCCGTCGCCACGCTGAAGAGCTGCCAGCAACTGCACATGCTCGTTATCCCGCTCGTGCTGGAGTTCATGACTGCGAAGGGCCTCGACCCGATAGCGCTCCGAGTTTCGCCAGGCCGGCAGGATGCTCCGGACAATCCAGGTTCGCCTCGATGCCTCGTACA
>CALPZT020000075.1 GCA_943328365.2 Bifidobacterium breve
CCTCGAGGTCATGTCATTGTCAGCAGGCGAAGGCGACGACGGGCTGCACTGGCGGACGCGAGTTCGCTGGACGGTCGATGCCAGCGGGCGCCCCGGCCTCCTTGCCAACCGAACGCACGATGTCGTGCCCGTGGACGAATGCCTCCTTGCCAGCCCGGCGATTGCCGCGCTTGCGATACCAACGAAGCGATATCCGGGCGCCAGGGACGTGAGCACCGTCGAGGGCGACGAGGGCCGGGTGAGCGTCGTCGTCGACGGGGTCCTCAAGACCGGCAAGCAGCGAATCGAGCAGCGAGTCCGCGATCGTGAATGGCGGGTCGACACGGGCAGCTTCTGGCAGATCCATCCGAGGGCCGCCGAAACCCTCGTCGGTGCCGTGCTCGAGCTCGGTCGCCCGGCGCCGGGGGAGCACTGGTGGGACCTCTACTCCGGCGTTGGGCTGTTCAGTGCGTTCCTTGCCGAATCAGTAGGTGTCACCGGCGTCGTGCACGCCGTCGAGAGCGGTTCCAGCGCGGTGCGCGATGCCCGCAGGAGCCTGCACGACCTCGCGCAGGTCACCCTTCATCACGCCGATGCCCTCCGGTGGCTACGTGCAGCCGATGAGCGCCCCGACGGCATCGTCCTTGACCCACCGCGAGCGGGTGCAGGCAGCGACGTCGTTCGCGCGATTGCCGGTGCCCGGCCGCGAGTCGTCGTCTACGTCGCGTGCGACCCAGTGGCGCTCGCCCGCGACGTCGCGCTGTTCGCCTCGGCCGGCTACCGCGTGGCAGGGATTCGTGCCTATGACACCTTCCCGATGACGCACCACGTCGAAACGGTGGCCGCCCTCGTGCCCATCGAGATGGTGCATCCGATATCTTGACGTCGAGATACTTCGGTGGGAGAGGATGAGGACGGATGAGCGTCAATAGCTTCGGAGCAAAGGGCACCCTGCGGGTCGGCGAGCAGGAGTACGAGGTCTTCAGGCTCGCATCGGTGCCCGGCTCGTCACGGCTGCCGTTCACGCACAAGGTGCTCCTCGAGAATCTGCTCCGCACCGAGGACGGCGCAAACGTCACGCGCGAGACCATCGAGGCAATCGCCTCATGGGATCCCTCGGCAGAGCCCGCCGACGAGATCCAGTTCACCCCGGCCCGAGTCGTCATGCAGGACTTCACTGGGGTGCCGGTCGTCGTCGACCTCGCTACCATGCGCGAGGCTGTCGCTGAACTAGGCGGGGATCCCGCTCGAATCGAGCCGCTCGCCCCGTCGGAGCTCGTCATCGACCACTCCGTCATCGCAGATTTCTTCGGCACGGCTGACGCCGAGCAGCGCAACGTCGAACTCGAGTACGAGCGCAATCGCGAGCGGTACCAGTTCCTCCGCTGGGGACAGGGTGCGTTCGAGGAGTTCAAGGTCGTTCCCCCGGGCACCGGCATCGATCACCAGGTGAACATCGAGCATCTCGCCCGCGTCATCATGGCGAGGCGCGGCCAGGCGTATCCCGACACCGTCGTCGGCACCGATTCCCATACGACGATGGTCAACGGCCTCGGCGTGCTTGGCTGGGGAGTCGGCGGCATCGAGGCCGAGGCTGCGATGCTCGGTCAGCCGGTGTCGATGCTCATACCGAGGGTCGTCGGATTCAAGCTCGTCGGCGAACTGCCGCAAGGAGCAACGGCAACCGACCTCGTCCTCACGATCACCGAGATGCTCCGCCGTCATGGCGTGGTGGGCAAGTTCGTGGAGTTCTACGGGGCAGGAGTGGGCGCGGTGCCGCTCGCAAACCGGGCGACGATCGGCAACATGAGCCCCGAGTACGGCAGCACCGTTGCGATCTTCCCGATCGACGAGGCAACGATCGGCTATCTGCGGCTCACCGGTCGAAGCGACGAGCAAATCGCACTCGTCGAGGCATATGCGAAGGAGCAGGGCCTCTGGCACGACGCGGCTCACGAGCCGGTCTACTCCGAGTACCTCGAGCTCGACCTCTCGACCGTCGTGCCATCGCTCGCCGGGCCGAAGCGCCCGCAGGACCGTGTCCTGCTGTCGGCATCGAAGGAGTCATTCCGTACCGCTCTCGGCGACTACACGAAAGACCCGGCTGCAGCGTCCGACATCGTGCTCAACGGGGAGTCGGTTTCGATCAGCCACGGCATCGTCGCAATCGCCTCGATCACGTCGTGCACGAACACCTCGAATCCGTCGGTGATGATGGCCGCCGGGTTGCTCGCCCGCAATGCGGTCGAGCGTGGGCTGCAGCGCAAGCCGTGGGTGAAGACAACGCTGGCACCAGGCTCGAAGGTCGTCACCGACTACTACGAGAAGGCGGGCCTCACGCCGTACCTCGACAAGCTCGGGTTCGATGTCGTCGGTTACGGCTGCACGACCTGCATCGGCAACTCCGGTCCGCTCATCCCGGCGGTGAGCGCAGCGGTCAACGAGGCGAATCTCGCCGTCGTCTCGGTGCTCAGCGGGAACCGAAACTTCGAGGGCCGTATCAGCCCGGATATCAAGATGAACTACTTGGCGTCGCCGCCGCTCGTCGTCGCCTACGCGATCGCGGGCACGATGGACATTGACCTCGCAACCGAGCCCCTCGGAGTCGATCCGCAGGGTGATCCGGTCTTCCTCTCGGATATCTGGCCGAGTGCAACCGATGTTCAGGCGGTCATCGATACCTCGATCGACTCCGAGATGTACTCCTCTCGCTACGCAGATGTCTTCCTCGGTGACGATCGGTGGCAGTCGTTGCAGACGCCCGACGGCAACGTCTTCGAGTGGGATCCGACGAGCACCTATGTTCGCAAGCCACCGTACTTCGATGGCATGTCGCCGACTCCGTCTCCGGTGTCCGACATCACGGGTGCACGGGTTCTCCTCAAGCTCGGCGACTCCGTTACGACTGATCACATCTCGCCGGCCGGATCCATCAAGGCCGACAGCCCGGCGGGGGAGTACCTCCTTGCTCACGGCGTCGCTCGCGCTGACTTCAACTCCTACGGATCCCGCCGAGGCAACCACGAGGTAATGATCCGCGGAACCTTCGCGAACATCAGGCTGCGCAACCGGATGCTCAATGACGTCGAGGGTGGTTTCACCGTCGACTTCACGACGCCTGATGATTCGGTCGTGCCGGTATACGACGCCGCCATGGCCTACGCCTCGCATGGCACCCGGCTGGTGATCCTCGCCGGCAAGGAATACGGGTCTGGCTCGAGCCGCGACTGGGCGGCGAAGGGCACCGCGCTCCTCGGCGTGCGAGTCGTCATCGCAGAGTCCTACGAGCGCATCCACCGGTCCAACCTCATCGGCATGGGAGTGCTTCCGCTGCAGTTCCCCGAGGGCTCTACTGCCGATTCCCTTGGGCTACAGGGCGACGAGGTCTTCACCGTGCGGGGCATCACCGCGCTCAACGACGGCATCACGCCGGCGACCGTCGAGGTCGAGGCCGTCGCCGCCGATGGCCGATCCGTGAGCTTCAACGCTCCGGTGCGAATCGATACGCCGGGCGAGGCCGACTACTACCGCCACGGTGGCATCCTGCAGTACGTGCTTCGGTCGCTGCTCGGTTCATGACCCGCTTCGTGCCCCCCGGCTGGCCGCGTGGCCTGCCGCCCGGGGGCACCCCGGAGTTCGAGGAGCGAGTCACCGGCTGGCTGCTCGACCAGGGTCCTGCCGACCTGCGCACCTCCGAACTCCGCCATCTGCCGCTCGCCCTTGCGACATACCTCGAGCACCACATCGAGGGCTGCCTTGCCGGAGCGCGCCGGGCCTATGCGCAGGCACGAACCCAGCTCGGGGAGTCGATGCCGCCCGATCAGCTCGCACGGGCGCAGCGCGCATTCGAGTCCGAGGGCGCTCGGCTCCTGCAGGTTCAGCGGGAGATCCGGCTTGTCGTCGAGGTCCTGCGCGACCGAGCAGCCGCCCGTCCGGAGTCATGATCGTGCATCACGCGCATTGACCTCGCATCAGGCGCCGAATGGAGCCTCGCCCGGTAGACTCCGATGGTGAGTTTGCTCCGTGGAATCCGAGATCCCGATGATGTCCGTGCGCTGCCGATAGAGCAGTTGCCGGAACTCGCGCAGGAGATCAGGGCCTTTCTCGTCGAGAAGGTGTCGGCGACCGGCGGCCACCTCGGCCCGAACCTCGGTGTGGTCGAACTCACCATTGCACTGCATCGCATCTTCCGGTCGCCCCAGGACGTCATGGTCTGGGATACCGGTCATCAGGCCTATGTCCACAAGATGCTCACCGGTCGCATTGAGGAGTTCGACCAACTCCGTCAGCAGGGCGGGCTTTCCGGGTATCCGAGCCGCACCGAGAGCGTCCACGACGTTGTCGAGAACTCGCACGCATCGACATCGCTGTCGTACGCAGACGGCATCGCCAAGGCATGGGAGCAGCGCGGGCTTCTCGGCACCCAGCACGTCGTGGCGATTATCGGCGATGGCGGGCTGACCGGCGGCATGGCGTGGGAGGCGCTGAACAACATCGCCGGCTCCGATCGCCAGGTCGTCATTGTCGTGAACGACAACGCCCGGTCGTACTCGCCCACCATCGGCGGCCTTGCGCATCACCTGTCGACCCTTCGCACGACGAGCAACTACGAGCGATTCATGTCGTGGGGCAAGCAGGTGCTCAAGAGCACGCCGGTCGTCGGCGAGCCCATCTACGGGACCCTGCACGGGATGAAGAAGGGCCTCAAGGACATCGTTGCCCCGCAGGGCATGTTCGAGGACCTTGGCCTGAAGTACGTCGGGCCGGTGGACGGCCACGACATCACTGAACTGGAGCACGCGCTCGGCCGCGCCAAGGAGTTCGACGGCCCCGTCATCGTCCACGTCATCACCGAGAAGGGCCGCGGCTACGCGCCTGCCGAGGAGGACGAGGCAGACCGCTTCCACGGGGTGGGGATCATCGACCCCGATACGGGCAAGCCGCTCACTGCGGGGGGTCCGTCATGGACAGGCGCCTTTGCCGATGAGCTCGTCCGGATCGGCCATGACCGGCGAGATGTCGTCGCAATTACCGCGGCCATGCTCGGTCCGACCGGCCTTGATCGGTTCGCGGCGGCGTTTCCGTCGCGGACCTACGACGTCGGCATCGCCGAGCAGCACGCGGTGACGAGTGCGGCAGGCCTCGCCTTCGGTGGGATGCACCCGGTGGTGGCTCTCTACGCGACCTTCCTCAATCGCGCCTTCGATCAGGTGCTCATGGACTGCGCGCTGCACCATGCGGGCGTGACCTTCGTGCTCGATCGTGCTGGCGTCACCGGTGATGACGGCGCAAGCCATAACGGCATGTGGGACCTCTCAATGCTGCAGATCGTGCCCGGACTTCGCATGGCGGCCCCGCGCGATGAAACGACACTCCGCGAGGAGCTGCGCGAGGCCATCGCAGTCTCAGACGCACCAACGGTTGTTCGCTTCCCGAAGGGCGCCCTTGGCCCGGAGATACCGGCTACGCGCAGGCTTCATGGACTTGATGTGCTCGCCGAGTCCGGCACTGGCGATGTCCTCATCGTGAGCGTCGGCTCCTTCGCGACCATTGCGCTCGAGGTTGCCGAACGTCTCAAGGCCCAGGGGATCGGCGTCATCGTCGTCGATCCGAGGTGGGTCAAGCCCCTGCCCGGCGGACTCGTCGACCTCGCATCCGAGGCGCGCCTCGTGGTCATCCTCGAGGACGGGGTGCGTCAGGGCGGTGTCGGTTCGGCGGTGAGCCAACTCCTTCGCGACCATGATGTCGATGTGCCGGTTCGGAATCTCGGCGTGCCGGTTGCCTTCCTCGAGCATGCCAAGCGAGCGCAGGTGCTCATCGACATCGGGCTGACAGCGCAGGAGATCTCGCGCACCATCGTCGAGACATGGGCTAAGTCGGCCGACCTCGCGTCTGACATGCCCGCGAGTGCCCCGTAGCGGTTGCCTCTGAAACGTGCAGGTCGCTACTCCGGTGCAGGTCTCTACTCCGGTACTGAGGCGACGCCGCTCGCGAGGAATCGCTTGCCCGTGGTGCGTTCGGCTGCTCCGCTCCGGTCGAGGTACGGGGTCATGCCGCCGAGGGCGAATGGCATCCCGGAGCCAAGGATCATGCAGAGGTCAAGGTCCTGAGGCTCGCTCACGACGCCGTCGTCGAGCATGATGCGAGCTTCGCGAGCGAGAGCATCGAGGACCCGATCGAGCACCTGCTCCTCGGTGAGCGGGGTATCGCCTTGCTTGAGGAGCGCGACGACCTCGGGGTCGAGCTTCGGGTTGCCCTTGCCCCCAGGGAGGAACACGCCAGGCTTTCCTGCCTCGACGATGCTGCGAAGATTTTGCGAGAGCGGATAGCGATCAGGGAAGGCTGCGTGGAGGACCTCCATGACGTGGAATGCCACGGCGGGCCCGACCAACTGCAACAGCGTAAACGGCGACATCGGCATGCCCATGGGGCGCAGCGCCCGATCGGCGACCATGATGTCGGTGCCCTCATCAACCGCTCGGAACACCTCAGCCATGACGAGGTTGAGCAGCCGGTTCACGACGAAGCCGGGGGTGTCCTTCACGAGGACTGTCGACTTCTTCAAGGTGCGACCGACCGCGAAAGCCGTGGCGAGCGTGGCCTCATCTGTGCTCGCCGACGGGATGATCTCGAGCAGGGGCATGACCGCGACCGGGTTGAAGAAGTGGAACCCGACGACGCGCTCCGGATGCGCCATCTTGCTCGACATCTCGGCGAGGGAAAGCGAGGAGGTATTCGAGGCGATGACGCAGGTGTCGGAGACGATGGCCTCGAGCTCCGCGAAGACCTGCTGCTTGACCGCCATGTTCTCGAAGACAGCCTCGATGACGAATCCGGCGTCGGCGAAGCCGTCCTTTGAGGTGCTTCCGGTGATGAGGGCCCCGAGCCGGTTGGCCTTGTCGGTGCTCATGCGCCCCTTGGAAACCTGCTCCTCGAGCTCGGAGCGGACGAAGGCGAGGCCCTTGTCGATGCGGCCCTGATCGAGATCGGTCATGACGACCGGGACCTGAAGCCGCTTCGCGAAGAGGAGTGCGAGCTGGCTGGCCATGAGCCCGGCCCCGACGACTCCCACCTTCGTGACGGTGCGGGCAAGGGAGCGGTCGGGTGCGCCAGCGGGCGACTTCGCTCGCTTCTGAACGAGGTCGAATGCGTAGAGAGAGGCTCGAAGCTCATCGCCCATGACGAGGTCGGCGAGGGCCTCGTCCTC
>CALPZT020000076.1 GCA_943328365.2 Bifidobacterium breve
CTCGCGAAGATGAATGGCGAGCTCATTGCAGCGCTGCCCGGCGACGAAGCCCGTGCTCTTGGCAGCCTTCCCGCCGATGTTCGCACAGCCCTCGGCCAGCCAGGGGCTGTCATCCTCGTCGGTGAGCGAATCGCAGCGATCAACGGCGGTCCCTCAGCCGTCGCGGCACTTGCTGCCGAGACTGGCGCATCGCTGGCCTGGGTGCCTCGCAGGGCAGGGGAGCGCGGCGCACTCGATGCGGGTGCTCTCGCCGGCCTCCTGCCCGGTGGCCGGCAACTCGTTGATCCTGCGGCGCGAGCCGAGGTAGCAGCTGCCTGGGGTGTTGAGCCTGATGAACTTCCAACGGTGGCCGGGCTCTCGGGCGAGCAACTCCTCATGGCCGCTCGAGATGGCGAGCTTGCCGCGCTCATTACCGCCGGGGTCGAACTCGGCGACTTCCCGGACAATGAACTTGCCGTCGCAGCAATCGCCGGCGCCGGTTTCGTCCTCGCCCTCGAGAACCACCACTCGGCCATAACCGAGCAGGCCGACGTCGTCCTGCCGGTCGCGGTGGTCACCGAGAAGTCCGGCACCTACCTCGATTGGGAGGGCCGGCCGCGCCCCTTCGGCCAGGTGTTCCGCGATTCGCTCGCCCAGAGCGATGCCCTTGTCCTTGGCATGATCGCGACCACGATGGAGCAGCGCCTCGGCGCGCATGACGTCACGGCGATCCGGCGCGAGCTCGGCGCCCTTGGGTCATGGCAGGGAACGCGAGCCCAGCCCCCCGCTGCTCAGCCTGCGGGCAGCCCAGCCGCCGAAGGCACGCTCCTCCTCGCTGCATGGCGAACGCTCATCGATGCTGGCGTCATGCAGGATGGCGAACCCTTCCTTGCCGCGACTGCCCGCCCCGTTGTCGCTGCGATATCAGCGAGCACTGCTGCCTCGCTCGGCAACCCCGTCTCGGTGACAGTGGCAGGCGAGCGAGGTTCGATCGTTCTCCCGGTGCAGGTGAGCGAGGTCATCGACGGCGCGGTCGTCCTTGCGATGAACTCGCCTGGCTGCTCGATCTACCGCGATCTCGGAGCCCGTATCGGCGATGCCGTGAGCGTCCGTGCCGGCGATGCCGTGAGCGTCCGTGCCGGCGATGCACGCGAAGGAGAGGGATCATGACCGATCCAACCTACGGGCCCTTCGGGCTCGACCCCTGGTGGCTCGTCCTCGTGAAGGTGGTCGGCATCTTCGTGATGCTCGTCCTCCTCACCCTCTTCACCATCTGGTGGGAGCGCCGCGTGGTCGCGCGCATGCAGCACCGCGTTGGCCCGAACCGGGTTGGCCCCTTCGGCCTCCTTCAGTCGCTCATGGACGGCATCAAGCTTGCGCTCAAGGAGGAGATCATCCCGAAGGGGGCGCATCTCGCCGTCTACTGGATTGCGCCGGTCATCTCCGCGACGACTGCGTTCATCGCCTTCGCCGTGATACCCTTCGGCCCCACGGTTTCGATCTTCGGGGTCGAGACCCCGCTGCAGCTCACCGACTTTCCGGTGTCGGTGCTCTACGTGCTGGCAATCGCATCTATCGGCATCTACGGAATCGTGCTCGCCGGCTGGGCCTCGGGCTCGACGTACCCACTCCTTGGCGGACTCCGGTCGAGTGCGCAGATGATCTCCTACGAGATCGCCATGGGGCTCTCGTTCGTCGCGGTCTTCCTCTACGCCGGTTCGATGTCCACCTCGGCGATCGTCATCGCGCAGGAGCCCATCTGGTACGCGGTCATCCTGCTGCCGTCCTTCCTCATCTACGTCACGGCGATGGTCGGCGAGACCAACCGCGCGCCCTTCGACCTCCCTGAGGCCGAGGGCGAGCTCGTCGGCGGGTTCCACACCGAGTACTCGAGCCTGAAGTTCGCGCTCTTCTTCCTCGCCGAGTACATCAACATGGTCACGGTCTCGGCGCTCGCGACCACCCTGTTCCTCGGCGGTTACCTCGCGCCGTGGCCACTCTCGCTCTGGGACGGCGCAAGCAGCGGCTGGTGGCCGATGCTCTGGTGGCTGCTCAAGGTGCAGGTCTTCATCTTCGGCTTCATCTGGCTGCGTGCCACGCTGCCGCGAATGCGCTACGACCAGTTCATGCGCTTCGGATGGAAGGTGCTCATCCCGGTCTCGATCGCCTGGATCCTCATCGTGGCTACTGCGCGGGTGCTGAGGGACGACGTCGTCCTCACGAACCGCGAGCTGCTCATCGGAGGCGCGGCGACAATTGCGATCCTTCTCATCGTCTCCTGGGTGTTCCAGGCGCGCGGTGACCGGAGGGCCGCGGCCAGGGCTGCGCGTGAACACGAGGCAGCAAACCTTGCCTTCGATCCGATGGCCGGGGGCTACCCGGTACCGCCGATGCCAGGTCAGCAGGCGGTGGGCACCTCGCGCAGGTCTCGCGCCGGCGTCACCATCGTGCAAGAACGCAGCCTGACGCAAGCAGCAAACGACGTCACCGAGGAGGCCATCGATGGCTGAACTACCCCAGGCTGCCCGCGGCTTCGGGGTCACCTTCTTCACGATGTTCAAGAAGGTGGTCACCGAGCAGTATCCCGAGGACCGCGACAAGTACCCGCCGAAGCCGCGCTTCCATGGACGCCACCAGCTCAATCGTTGGGCCGACGGCCTCGAGAAGTGCATCGGCTGCGAACTGTGCGCCTGGGCCTGCCCGGCTGACGCGATTTTCGTCGAGGGAGCCTCGAATAGCGATGAGGAGCGATTCTCGCCGGGAGAGCGGTACGGCCGGGTTTACCAGATCAACTACCTGCGCTGCATCTTCTGCGGGCTGTGCATCGAGGCGTGCCCGACTCGCGCACTCACGATGACGAATGAGTATGAGCTCGCCGACTCAAGCCGGGCTTCGCTCATCTACGAGAAGGTCGATCTCCTCGGCCCTATGCTGCCGGGCATGCTGCCCGCCCCACATGCCATGGTGCCCGGGTTGACCGACACCGACTACTACGCGGGCAAGGTCAAGGGCTCAGTGCCCGAGCAGGCCGCGGGCATGACCGTGGTTGACGACGGCGGAGCCGCCTCATGAGCGGCGAAGACTGGACGTTTTGGATCAGCGGATCCTTCGCGGTGATCGGGGCTCTGGGCCTGGTGCTCTCGCGCAAGGCGGTGCACAGCGCCCTGTGGGTCGCCTTCACGATGATCAACCTCGCCGTCCTGTACATCGCGAATGGGGCGCCCTTCCTCGGGATGGTGCAGATCATCGTCTACACCGGCGCCGTGATGATGCTCTTTCTCTTCGTGCTCATGGTGGTGGGCGTCGACTCGTCCGACTCCCTCATCGAGACTCTCAAGGGCCAGCGCATCGCTGCCGTCTTGTTCGGCCTCGGCCTCGCCGCTCTCCTCGTCTTCGGGGTCGGCAACGGCCTCGTCAATGCCGGCACTGTCGGGCTGGTCGAGGCGAATAGCGCCGACGGCGGCAACGTCGAAGGCATCGCGCGGATCATCTTCACCGATTACCTCATCGCTTTCGAGGCGACCTCTGCGCTCCTCATCACGGCGGCGCTCGGTGCCATGGTGCTCGCTCATCGGGAGCGTTGGATTCCCCGCGCGTCCCAGGAGGAGTTGTCGAAGGCCCGATTCCTGTCCGGCACCCATCCGGGCAACCTCCCGACCCCCGGTGTCTATGCGCGCCACAACGCAGTCGATACCCCGGCCCTGCTGCCTGACGGTTCGGTCAGCGAGGAGAGCATCCCGGGGCCACTGCAGGCTCGCGGCGACATACGCGCCGTCGATCATCACGAGGTCAACGAGATCAAGGAGGTCGGCTCAGCGTGAACCCGTCTAACGTCGTCATCCTCTCGGCGATCCTGTTTTCCATAGGAGCCATCGGCGTCCTCGTGCGCCGCAACGCGATCATCGTGTTCATGTGCGTTGAGCTCATGCTCAATGCGGCGAACCTCGCGTTCGTTGCCTTTGCGCGGATGAACGGCAACCTCGATGGCCAAGTCGTCGCCTTCTTCGTCATGGTCGTCGCGGCAGCCGAAGTCGTGGTCGGGCTCGCGATCATCGTGACGATCTTCCGAACTCGCCGATCCGCATCGATCGACGAACCCAATCTGCTCAAGTACTAGATCTGACTGCCCGGGCGAGCCCGGGCATCTCGACAACGGATAGGACGCGAACGTGACGAACGAGGAGGCGCGGTGATCAGCACCAGCGCTGTCGTCTGGGCGGAGGGTGCACCCACGCTGCAGGAGCTCATGCCGGCGGAAGGCGTGTTCTCACTGATCTGGCTGCTCATCGCACTGCCACTGCTCGGCGCGGTCGTACTCCTGCTGGGCGGGCGACGCACGAATCGATGGGGTCCGTACCTTGCGGTCCTCACCGTGACGGCATCCGCCGTGCTCGGCATCCTCATGGTCATCGGCCTCATGGGCCGAGGGGCTGAGGAGCGCTCGATCGGGCAGAGCCTGTTCACCTGGGTCTTTGCCGGTCAGTTCGAGGCCGACATGGCCTTCCAGCTTGATCAGCTCTCGATGGTGTTCGTCCTGCTCATCACGATCGTGGGCGCACTCATCCACGTCTACTCGCTCGGCTACATGGCCGAGGATCCGAACCGTCGCAAGTTCTTCGGCTACCTCAACCTCTTCGTCGCTGCGATGCTCATCCTCGTCCTCGCGAACAACTACCTGCTCCTGTACGTGGGCTGGGAGGGCGTGGGCCTTGCGAGCTACCTGCTCATCGGGTTCTGGCAGCACAAGCCAACCGCGGCAGCGGCAGCCAAGAAGGCGTTCATCATCAACCGGGTCGGCGACGTCGGCCTGAGCATTGCCATCATGGTGATCTTCGTGACCTTCGGCTCCGTGACCTTCGACGACGTGTTCGGCCAGGCGAGCGAGGTCAACGAGGGCACGCTGACGGCGATCGGACTCCTCCTGCTCCTCGCCGCCGCCGGCAAGTCTGCGCAGTTCCCGCTGCAGGCATGGCTGCTCGATGCAATGGAGGGCCCAACTCCGGTCTCAGCCCTTATCCACGCAGCGACCATGGTCACGGCCGGCGTCTACCTCATCGCCCGGAGCAATGCGATCTACGATCGGGCAGTCTGGGCAGCGACCGCGGTAGTCGTCGTCGGCCTTATCACGATCTTCATGGGCGCCATCATCGGATCGGCGAAGGACGACATCAAGAAGTCGCTCGCAGGTTCGACGATGAGCCAGATCGGCTACATGATCATGGCCGCAGGGCTCGGGCCCATCGGCTATGTCTTCGCAATCTTCCACCTCCTCACGCACGGCGTGTTCAAGGCAGGGCTCTTCCTAGGCGCCGGTTCGGTGATGCACGGAATGCATGACAACGTGAATATGCGGCGCTACGGCGCTCTGCGCGCTGCGATGGGCGTCACCTTCGTCACGTTCATGGCCGGCTACTTGGCCATCATCGGAATTCCGCCGTTCTCGGGATTCTGGTCGAAGGATGAGATCATCCACGCGGCATTCGAGCGGAGCCCGATCATCGGCAGCCTCGCGATTCTCGCGGCCGGAATCACCGGGTTCTACATGACCCGAATGGTCGCGATGACCTTCTTCGGCAAGGCGCGATGGGAGGACGATGTCCATCCCCATGAATCACCAAAGGTCATGACGATTCCGCTCATCATCCTTGCGATCGGATCGACATTCCTCGGCATGGCACTGCTCTTCTGGGGCAATATCGAAACGTGGCTGGAGCCGGTTGTCGGCTTCTCCACGGCAGAATCACCGCTCTCGACGACCGCCGTCATCGCCATCTCGTTGGCATTCGTCATCGTCGGCTCGGTCATTGGCTGGATCAGCTACGCACGCCGCGAAGTGCCGATCGTTGCACCGAGGGGTTCATGGCTGACACGGGCTGCGCGCGCTGATCTGTATGGAGATGCCGTGAACGAAGGGGTCATCGTTCGCCCGTCGTTCTGGCTATCGCGAGTGCTCATTTGGTTCGACGCTCGAGTGATCGACGGGATCGTGAATGGTAGCGCTGCACTTGTCGGCGGATCGTCCGGACGCATGCGCAGATACCAGAGCGGCTTCGCCCGCTCCTATGCCCTGTCCATGGTTGGCGGCGCTGTCATTGTCCTGCTCGCACTGGTCTTGGTGAGGCTCTCGTGAACACGTTCCCCTGGCTGACCGCACTTGGCGCGCTGCCGCTGATCGGCAGTGTCGTCGTCGCGCTCCTTCCGAAATCCCGTCCGAGCCTGGCCAAGCAGGTCGCGCTCGTCATCGCCCTGGCGACCCTCGTGCTCACGATCCTCATGGCGTTGTCCTTCGACGGGTCCTCGACCGCGCCATTCCAGTTCGTCGAGAACTACCCGTGGATTCCAGCGTTTGGCATCTCGTATGCGGTCGGCATCGACGGCATCGGCCTGGTACTCGTGGCACTTGCCGCGACACTTGTGCCAGTCGTCATATTGGCGGGTTGGCACGATGTCGATGACGCTGCGTCTCGAACGACGGGCAGCGTAAAGGGCTACTTCGCCCTCATCCTCGTCCTCGAAACCCTCATGATCGGCGTGTTCGCGTCAACTGACCTGTTCTTGTTCTACGTCTTCTTCGAGGCGATGCTCATACCGGTCTACTTCATGATCGGACGCTACGGAGGCCCGCAGCGCTCCTACGCAGCCGTGAAGTTCCTCATCTACAGTCTCGTCGGCGGGCTCCTCATGCTCGCTGCGCTCATCGGGCTGTACGTCGCTTCGGCGAACCTCACCGGCACCGGTACCTTCGACTACCTGACCCTTGTCGGCCTCGACATCGATCCGGGCCTGCAGAAGCTCCTGTTCCTCGGGTTCTTCATCGCATTCGCGATCAAGGCACCTCTGTGGCCATTCCACACGTGGCTCCCGGACGCCGCCGCGCAATCCAAGCCGGGCACGTCGGTGCTCCTCATCGGCGTCCTCGACAAGGTCGGAACCTTCGGCATGATCCGCTACTGCCTGCCGATCTTCCCGGCGGCGAGCGAGTACTACGCGCCGGTCGTCATCACGATGGCGCTCATCGGCATCTTCTACGGTGCGTTCGTCGCCCTGAGCCAGCAGGATATGAAGCGGCTGTTCGCCTACTCCTCGATGTCGCATTTCGGCTTCATCGCACTCGGCATCTTCGTGTTCACCACGATCGGCGAGAGCGGATCCGTGGTCTACATGGTGGCTCACGGCCTCTCGACAGCAGC
>CALPZT020000077.1 GCA_943328365.2 Bifidobacterium breve
GCGCGCAGAGACGTACCACCCAGACATGAGGAGAAGATCCGAGACGAGCGACTCCTCGGCTGCTGTCGGCGTGTGAAGCCGGGCGGTGAGCCAAAAGGAGGCGGGCTCGTTGGGGGCCAGAGTGAGTGGCCGGGTGACGACGACATCCTCGCCCTCGAACACTTCAATCGGCACCTGACGCACCTCCCCCCAGTCGCTCGGCACCGCGGCTGAGTCTCCGAGAATCGTGCTCCCCTCCGGCCCCGTCAGGGCGAGTGGTCCGGGGAAGGATGCCGCGATCGAGTCGAAGGCCCGGTCAAGGGTCATGCCGGTGCCAGCAGCATCGAGACGCTCAAGGAGGGTGAGCAGCAGGTCGCTTCGGGCAACGCTGGGTTGCTTGACGACACCCCGCAGCCCTTCGGCGAGTCGGAGAACCTCGGCCTCAGGTTCGAGGATCAAGGGAATGTGCAGCTTGTCTGCCAGCTTCAACGCTGAGACCGGCACGATCGTTCGCTGGGCGCACAGGACCACGGCACTCGCGGCTCGCTCGCTTGCGACCCGAATCGCTACGTCGATCTGATAGTTGTCGGAAATGAGCGACCGCCCGTCGAAGACTACGAGCGACCCTGCGGCGATGCGGTCGCCTTTCACCCTCGCTTCGAGGCCAAGTGCGATGACGTCAATGACTCGTCCATCCAGGCCTGAATCTCCAGCCAGGAGAACCGCCGAACTGCTCCAGGGGGATGCGCCAAGGACCTGCCGCACCGTGACGGCGGCGAGATCGGCATTCCTGCGCGATGAGCTGAGCCTGGAATCCCCAGTGCTCATGCTCATTGAGTCATGATGTCACTGACGGGAGCAGTTCCGCGAGGCGCCGCCGAAGGGTGCCCGAGCTCACCCAGGCTGCGTCCACGTCCCCGAGGGCGTCCACGAGCATCCGACCTAGGCCTGCGAGGTCACTTGGCCGCTGAACATCGTCGAGCATCGGGATCAACGAGATATCGATGAGCGCCCCACCGAGGATCGGATCGACGATCGGCATGAGATCGGCCATGAAGTCCGGTCCGAGCCCGACCCGGTCGGGGCCGAGGATGCCGATGGCGTGCCGCACGTGCGCGATGAGATCAGCGGCGGTCGCTGAATCAGCGAGAAACGGGGCAAAGGCATTGATCGCGACAAAGCCGCCGTGCTCGCCGATCGCGACGATCTGGGCATCGGTGAGGTTGCGCGGATGATCCTGAAGCGCCCGACAGGAGGAATGGCTGGCGATCAACGGAGCCTTGGTGATGGAATCCACGTGCCAGAACCCGTTCTCCGAGAGGTGGCTGACGTCGAGGACGATCCCAAGCCTGGCCATCTCGTGCACCGCGTCGATGCCAAGACCCGTGAGCTTGCCCCCCGTGTCGCGCTCCCCGACCCCATCGGCGAGCATCGTCCGGCGATTCCAGGTGAGCGACACCATCCGCACACCCGCCTGAAACATCGTCCGGATAAGCGCAAGGTCGCTTCCGAACGACTCGCCGCCCTCGAGGGCAAGGACGAGCGCGATGCGCCCGCTGCTGATCGCCCGTTCGATGTCATCGCCGGTGAGGCAGATGGCGACATCGGCAGGGTGCTGCCGGGCGATCTGCCACGCCTCGTCGAGGAGGAGGAGGGTCCGACGGAGTGCGCCTTCGCCGACGTACTGCTCCTCCACGAACACTGGGAGCACCTGAAGTACGACGCCACCCTCACGGAGTTGTGGAAGCCAGAAATCCCCGAAGGGATCGGAGTGTCCCCGCTCGCGACGGTGCAGGCACGGGATGAGGAGGTCGTTATGGCAATCGGCCATCGCGAGTTGCTCGTTCACGCCGGCTCCACCCGAGTTCGGGCCAGGTCGAGCGCTCGGGCCAACTCATCACCGGGAGCGCACAGGTGCGCCTCGCAAATTCGGCCGTCCGCAACCGTGATGAACGAAGCACCCTCGACGTCGAGCACGACGGGTGGATCTTCTGCCGAATGTGCGCTCATCCGCCAGCGAATCGCGGCCTGATCTCCATCAGCCACGATCTGCAGCACCTCACGCCGATAGTCGGGGAATAGGGCCACGAGCACCGTCATCGCCCGGCGATCATCCTCGGCGCTCGACACCTCGCGCACGCCGTTGACCGCCACTCGGATATCCGGCGCCAGCAAAGCTGTCGTGGCATCCCAGTCGTGCGCGTTCTCCGCGCGGTTGTACGCGAGGTACACGTCTGCGGCGCTCATCCCTACCCCTTCAGCGGCCCGGCGGCCTTGACCTGCACCCGGCAGCCCTGCCCCGGCAGGTAGGACATCGGCACCTCCGCCACCGAGGTGATGCGCACTGCCTCAGGATCGGCACCTGCGCGCACTGCGGCATCAACCGCCATCTGCTTGGCCTCCTCGAGGCAGGCGTCACGCCCGAGTGCCTCGTAGCGGTACACCCGGTCGACTGCTCCGGAGGCCTCAGCAATTGCCGCCCCGAAGGCATTGGCCACCGCATAGTGGGCCGGACGGATCACTTCGGCCACGCCGTTCACGTGTTCGGGGACAAGGTGCGAGCCTCCGCCGACGGCGATGAGCGGCATCGACGCGCGACTGGCCTTCATCCGATCGCACAGCACGGTGATCTGCTCGTCAACCCAGGCCAGGGCGCCGGTGACCGTGGCATCGCTGATTCCGGCGGCCAGGGATGCATCACCGAATCCGGTCAGTCGGCCCGAGCGGACGGCGATGTCAGACAGGGTGAGCGTGCGGCCACCGCTCACGAGTGCCTCCGTGACCACGAGGTAGCCGACCGAGTCAGGCCCCACGATGACGGTCGACCCGGATTCGGTGACGACGGTGCCCCCGCCGAGCCCGATTGAGATGAGGTCAGGCATCCGGAAGTTCGTGCGCACGCCACCCACCTCGACGGCAGCGGCGGATTCACGCGGGAACCCGTCGACGAGGATTCCGACATCTGCCGAGGTGCCACCGACGTCGATGACGAGGGCGTTCGACAGTCCTGCGAGCGCACACGCACCACGCATTGAGTTGGTGGGCCCTGAGCCAACGGTGAGGATCGGCAGTCGGACAGCCTCCTCGGCTGTCATGAGGGTCCCATCGTTCTGGGTGAGGTAGGACTCCACATCGAGCCCGTGACTCGTGAGGGCCGTCTGGAAGCCATCGACCACCCGGCGCGCGACTCCGAAGAGCGACGCATTGAGGATCGTTGCGTTCTCACGCTCGAGCAGCCCGAGTGAGCCCACCTGATGCGACATGGAGACGGCAATCTGCCCACCGGTCACCTCGTTGATGATCGCCGCAGCCCGGAGCTCATGATCCGTCGTGGCGGGAGCGAACGCCGATGAAAGTGCGATTGCTCGCACGACACCCATGCAGTCCCGGGCGAACGCGCGCACGCCATCTTCGTCGAGGGGGCTGATCTCCTCCCCGTCGTACTCGAAGCCGCCGCGAAGGATCGCCGCCCTGCCGATGACAGTGTCGTGGAGATCCTTCGGCCAGGCCATGCCCGGACGAATCGCCAGTGACGCCGGTGCAGCCAGGCGCAGGATGCCGATCGGGTCAAGATCCCGGCGTCGAATGATGGCGTTGGCCGGGTGCGTCGTACCGAGCATCGCCTGGGTGATGTGGGCGCGATCGACGTCAGCGATGACCTCCTCGAGGGCAATGCGAATGCCGTCGCTCGGATCCGGTGTCGTTGCGGTCTTGGTGCTGGACAGGACGTTGCCGCCATCGTCGACGACGACTGCGTCGGTGTTCGTTCCGCCCACGTCGATGCCAATGCGAAGTCGCGTGCTCATGCGGTCACTCCTCCCATGGACACGAAGTCCACGTCGTAGCCAAATGCCTTGGGGCCGACAAGTTCCAACATGCCCGGCTGATGCCACTCCGGGGCGCAGGGCAACCCGATGACGTTGATGCGCTGGCCGTAGGCGAGGGTCTCGGTCGTGATCGGATCAGCGGTCTCGTAGTCGAGGAAGCAGATGAGATCCGGGGTCGTGATCACCGGCTTGCCATCCTCGAAGGCGATAAGGAACTCGTTTTGGATCTCCACTCGCATGATGCGGTCTGATTCGGCGAGGTCTTCGAGCACCACCGTGCCGCGCGCGAACCCGGCCGTCGTCCGCCGGTCGACGTCGATCACCTTTCCGGAGAAGTACTTGCGGCCGCCGGAGAATCGCAGGAACTCTTCGAAGGCGCCCTCCTCGCCCCGCTTGACGGCATTGAGCCGCTTGCCCAAGTCGACGCAGTAGCTCATCGATCCCTGAATCCCGTGGTCGCTCACCTGCTTGACCGTCATCGGGTAGCAGGAAATCCCGTTCGCCATGCCCAGTTGCATGACCGACGCGCGGGCCAGCTTTTCCGCAACCTGATTGTTGATCGTCTGGAAGACGACCACGTTGCCCTTCTCGTCGGCCACGCTCATCGGGGCTGCGGGAATTCCGGCCAGGGTGAAGACGGTCATCTCGATCTGCGGGAACGCGCGGCGCATCGAATCGGCATCGATGACAGGAAGGCCCATCTCGGCCGCGGTTGCGAGCGGGATGAGGGTGTTCATGCCACCGACCTCGATCGGCATGAGCGCGACCGGCTCCTTGCCCAGGTGAGCGGCGAGGGCTTTCACGCACGCGACGAACTCGGTGCCGGCCGGCGGCTTCTCGATGATGACGGTGGGTGCTCCGATGACCGCGGTCGTGAGCACGAGGCCATCGGGGTCAAGCTCGCTCGGGTCAACGATCTTGATGGCCCCGAAGCGCTCCATCGCCTGCCTCACCATGAGCCGGGCGATATACGGATCTCCGCCGCCGCCAGTGCCGAGGAGGGTGGCCCCGATGACCATGTCATCGAGGTCGTCCAACGTGAGTTCGCGCATAGTCTCCACCTGAGTCAGTTCGAGGGACGTACTCAATACCGAGCGTTCGAACTCTAAGAGGTGCACCCCACACTCGCCATGTGCAAACCGCTCATGGAAGTTGAATCAGGTGGGCAGATCGCCACCTAATTTGCCACTTCATTTGCGGGGGGCCGCGCTGCGTGACCCCACTCGAATCGCTCGACGGCGAAAGGCGCCAATTCGGGCGGCTGCCGGTCTTCGACGAGGTCAGCGACGAGCTGTCCGGTGCGTGGGGCCAGCGTCACGCCGAGCATGGCATGGCCGGTGGCGACGATCACCCCGGGCGCTCGGCGCATGCGCCCGATGACCGGCAGGCCATCGGGGGTCATGGGCCGCAGCCCTGCCCAGGGTGCTCGATCGGTGTCGATCCCGCCCTCGAAGTACGGCCGTGAAGAGGTGATGATGCCGGCGGCACGACGGAGGTCGACGCGATCGGGGTCTCCACCGAACTCCATCGTCCCCGCAAGGCGCATGCCATCGTTCAGGGGCGTGACCGCCACCTTCGCCTCGGCGAGGTACACCGCGCGCCGCAGCGGCACGGGTGGAGTCGCGAGGTCATAGCCGTATCCCTTGCCGAACCGCAGCGGCAGCCGCTGCCCAGCCGACGCCACGATCCTCGCGCTACCGACGCCGGCGGCAACCACGACCTGCAGCGCCGACATTGACCCATGGCTTGAGGACAGGGTGATCCCGTCCGACGCGACACTGAGGCCCGTGACGGACGTTCCTTCGAGCACCGGCACGCCCAGCTCGGTGATGGCGCTTCGAAGCCCATCGACGTAGCTATCCGGGTTGAGGTGCATCTGGTCGGGGCAGAGGATCCCCGCGACCACGCTGTCGGCGAGCCCCGGCTCCGCCTCGCGAACCCCTGCCGCGTCGAGGAGCTCCGGGGTTGACAGGCCCGCGACCCTGGCTGCGTCCAGATACTCCTTGACGTGGGCCTCGAATTCACCGTGCGACGTGAAAGCGAGGAGCACCCCATCGCGATGCATCTCGAAGTCGACGCCACGCCCGGCGTAGGCATCGAAGAGGTCGAGTGTGCCCTCGGCGAGCGCCCCCACGGCTGCGAGGCCGTGCTCGAATCTGCGCGGTGATGACGCGCGCAGCATGCCGATCATGAAGGCGATGTGCCGAGGGTCGAGATCGGGGGCCACGCGCAATGGCGAGGTCGGATCGAACATCCAGCGCGCAGCCTTGCCTACGACACCGGGGGCCGGCACCGGCGCGGCCATGATCGGCACGACCCAGCCCGCGTTGCGGCGGGCGGCGCCGGAGCCGACCGTCACGGCCTCAACAACCGCAACGTCGATACCGCGGGTCGCGAGTTCGAATGCGATGCTCAACCCGACAGGGCCAGTGCCGATCACCACCACCGCATGGTCAGCCATGCGACTGCTCACCCATGAGACGGTCCACGACAGCAGCGTCCTGAATGCCCAGGCCCACGCTCGCGTAGACGGTGAGATCCGACGCCGCAGCAGGTGGCGCCACCCGGCCCACAAATACATCGCCGATCGAGTGGACGTCTGCGCGCGCGAGCTGCCCAGAGGAAATTGCAGCCGCGACTGGCCCGCACTGCATGCAGGCGGTGTCGGCATCGTCGACGAAGACCGAGCCGGCCCGCTCGATCACATCCAAGCCGAATTCATGACGGTTGGCCGCGAACGACCCGACGCTGATGAGCAAGGCGCCTGAGTTCAGCCACTCGGCGGGAAGGACCGGCTCGAAGCTCGTCGTGCAGAGGATCACTGCATCCGCCTCCTGGACTGCCCCGCGGAGGTCATCCGTCACATGCAATCGCTCGTCTACGGCCGCCCCGTCGATCCCAGTAGCCACAGCAGATGATCCCGGCCGCGTCACCAATGTCACGCGAGCGTTCGGGTATCTCGCGAGCATGAGATCCGCGTGCGCCAACCCCTGACGACCGGCACCGACGATGACAACGTGCCGGGTCCACGCCGTGCCTGTGCCATCGCCCGCGAGTCCTTCCATCGCGGCGATGCTCGCTGCAGGAGTGCGCCGCGTCGTGATCGCCTCGCCGTCCATCGTCGCCACCACCTCACCGGTGACCTTGTCCATGACGAGCACGAGGGCGTGGACGCTCGCGAGTCCCCGACCAGGATTGCCCGGGTTCACGCTGCCGATCTTCACGACCGGCCATCCATCGCGGCTTGCCCGTGCGAGATAGCTGAACGCTGTGTTCTCCCCGTAGGCGAGCAGCGCCCGCGTCGCGAGTTCAGCCTCGCCTTGGGCATAGGCCCGGAACACATCGCGCTGTGACGTCACGA
>CALPZT020000078.1 GCA_943328365.2 Bifidobacterium breve
ACGCGGTCGGCAATCTCCTCGTTCGACAGGAGGTAGGGCTTGCCTCGCAGGTTGAGCGAGAGCGGACCCTTGGAGAAGCCGCAGAAGGTGCACTTGAACGTGCAGACGTTCGTGTAGTTGATGTTTCGATTGCGGACGAATGTGACGGTCTCGCCGTTGGCTGCGAACCGCAGTTCGTCGGCCAACGCTGCCACGGCCGCTACTTCGGTGCCCCGGGCACTGAAGAGCGTGACGATTTCAGCCTCGCCGGGCTCCTGGCCCTGGCGAACGCCTTCGAGGGCCTCCGCCACGGCGCCGGTGGCTCGCGGCTCTGCCGGGACGAGCAACGGCGGGAGACGGTCGGCACCGGAGTACCAGGCGGTCGACCGACGTCCGATCTGCACGACCTCAGCGCCACTGCCCACGTTTGCCGCGGCCTCGTAGCGCTCCGGAAAGGTGGCCCCGGGATCGTCGCGTCCCATGCTCTCGGCATCGCTTCGATCAAGGACAGCAAAGCGGACGTTGTCGTCGAGCCAGCGTCGGGGATTCATGGCGAACTCCGGATACACCGTGAGCCGGGGAGCAAGGTTTCTGCCTCGGGACTCGGCAACGGCCCGCAAGGTATCGAGATGCGGCCACGGACGCTCGGGGTTCACGTGATCAGCCGTAACGGGCGAGATCCCGCCAAAGTCATCGATGCCCGCATCGAGGAGGATGCCGGGATCGTCGACGAGATTCGGTGGCGCCTGCACATGGACCTCGGGTGGCAGGATCGACCGGGCGAGCCTGATTGCATCGACGAGGTCGTCGACGGAACATGCCGGGTGGTTGCGCATGAGGGTGTCGGCCTTGGGTACGAAGTTCTGGACGATGACCTCCTGCACATGGCCGAATCGCTCGTGCGCGGCGGCGATCGCCTCAAGGGCCTCAATGCGATCGGATCTGTCCTCTCCGATGCCGATGAGAATGCCCGTTGTGAACGGGATAGCGAGCTCGCCTGCAGCGTGAAGCGTCGCCAGCCGCCGCTCGGGGGTTTTGTCCGGAGCGCCACGATGCGCCACGAGATCGGGGCGCAGGGATTCGATCATCATGCCCTGGCTCGGTGACACCCGGCGAAGCTTCGCAAGATCCTCGTGCCCGAGGGCGCCGGCATTCGCGTGCGGGAGGAGACCGGTCTCGTCGAGGACGAGCTGGCACATGGCCACGAGGTACTCGACCGTGGTCTGGTAGCCGTGCTCCCTGAGCCACTCGCCTGCAACCGGATACCGCTCCTCCGGGAACTCCCCGAGGGTAAAGAGCGCCTCATGGCACCCTGCTCGCGAACCCGCCGTCGCTATGACGAGGATCTCCTCCGGGGTCAGGTACGGCGCACTCACGCGCGCTGGCGACTGGGCAAACGTGCAATAGCCGCACCTGTCGCGACACAGCATCGTGAGCGGGATGAACACCTTCGGTGAATACGTGACCGTCGTGGCCGACAATGCGTGCCTCCCGGGAAACCAGCGTTGGAACCGCGCCAACGGCGCGTGCCGGGCATCGTGTCACATGACCGCTGTCTGTCGCCCAAGTATGCCCACTGGTGCGCGCATCGGTGCTGTGAGCCATCTCACGCACTTCATGAACGCCCGATGAATCCTCTGTGAGCATCCGCACAATCGGCCCTGCTTTGTTGGCAGCCACAACAATTCTGGGTGATAATTCAAGGGTCCGACAGGCAACCGCCAGCAGGACATCGGCTGACCCGGAGACCCTGGGAAGGCCGGAATTTCACAACGAAGACAGGAGTAACCCTCCATGAAGCCGTTTGCGAAGGTATTCGCATCAATGTTCGATCGCCAGGCACATGACGACAGTGTGTCTGCCCGTCGGGCACTCCACCGGGAATGGGATCGGCAGCGCGCCAATGCGCTGACCCCCTCGGATCGGGCAGAGATCGACGCGATCTTCTCTCGAAGCCTCTAGGCCCGGATCGCCCAGCCATCCCGCTGGGAAAACCCAAATGAATGAGTGAAGTCCCCCTCCACCAGGAGGGGGACTTCACTCATGTCCGCAGCAGCTCACGCGCGTCGTCAGTCGGTGCGCACCTGAAACTCGACGCCCACCCACTCGCCGCCCTGAACGAGTCCGAGCGAGTAGCCGTGCAGCCCGCGCTTGCTCAACTCCATTGTCAGCGAATACGACCCATCCGACTTCACCGTCGTCGTTGCCCCGACCACCGGTTCAAAGTGCCCTGACCCGCGCTTGTCGGTCGGAATGAAGCGGCTCAGCGACAGGACCTCGCCGGGGGGCACGCCGTCTGGCGCTTTCCCCGAGATGGTGACGGGCGCTCCTGCCTTCGCCTTCGATGAAGAGAGCTTGGCCGTGCCGCCCCATGCCGAGGTGTTCGGGACCTTCGTGAAGCCCGCATGCCACAGCGTCTTCGGGTCGATCGAGACCGGGCGCGCAATGGCTCGGGCCGGACGAGGGCCACTACCCGGGGTTGAGAGCTGGAATTCGAAGCCGAGGAACTCCGGTGCAGCGCCTTTCGTCTGGTAGCCGACGTGGTAGCCCCAGTCCCCTGGATAGCCGAGCTGGAAGTGCAGCGTGAATCGATGCCCCTTTCCCACGACCGTCTTGATGTTGAGCGGACGGAACTCGCCGAGGCCCATCTTGTTGAAGGGATAGAAGCGACCGAGCCTGAGCGTCTGGCCGATCGGCACCCGGTCGGGCGCCTTCCCGCTGATGATGACATCGGTGCCGCGCGGCATATTGCTCGCGCTCATGGCGACCGGCAGCCCCCAGTCGGTGGTGTTCGGGCTGACCGTGAACCCGATATCGGCCAATTCCGCGGCGGAGAGCTGCGGGCGCTTCCTCTCCGGGGCCTGAGCACCCTCAGATGCCGCAGCCGCAGGGGCAATGAGGATGCTTCCCCCCGCGATGAGTCCCACGATCGCTACCAGCCTCAATTCCAGTTCACCTCTGCGGCGACGCGCAACGCCTGCGCACCAATCGTGAGAGCTGGGTTCTGCGCCCCGGATGACGGGAAGAACGAGGAGTCGACGACGAAGAGATTCGACACCTCGTGCGACCTGCAGTGCTCGTCGAGCACGCTTTGGGTGGGATCGAGGCCGGCACGGACGGTGCCGCACATGTGGCTGTTCATGTCGATTCCGAATCGCTGCTCGAAGACACCGATGTAACCCGCATCCTTGAGCATGCGCTTCGCCTTGCCGAGAAGCAGTTCGTGGCGGTCGTAGTTCGTGCGCTGCCACGAGACCTGGATACGTCCGTCACGATTGACACGTACCCGGTTGTCGGGCGATGGGGTGTCCTCGGTCATGACGAGCCACTCAATGCTCCGCCCCGCCATGCGATTGAGGACGGCCAGCGGGGCGCGCGTGGCGTGCGTCTTCATCATTGACCCCTGCACCTTGCCTATGAGTTGGATTGTCCCGCCCGGGATTCCATCGCCGGCGTCGTGATAGTAGTCGTTGACGGCGACGGTCTTTTGGAAGACCACATCGTTGGCTCGGCGCGGATCAATCGCCGCAATATGCGTGTTGTTGTGCACCATGTAGTTTCGCCCGACGAGGTCCGTCGAGTTCGCGACACCACCGGGCCATCGATCGCTCGTGCTCCGCAGCAGCATGGCTGCCGAGTTCGCAGCGCCACCTGCAAGGACAAAGGATCCGCCGGTGATCTCGACCGGTTCTCCATTGCGCTCGCCGGTCACGGCTATCACGCGGTCTCCCGCTCCCGTTTCGATGCGGTCGATGCGAACCCCGGTGAGCAGCCGGACATGGCCGCCCATCATCGCTGGGCCAAGGGCGCAGGTCTCGGCATCGGATTTCGCCCCGAGCCGGCACGGGAAGCCATCGCAGGTGCTGCAGCGGATGCATGCGCCTCCGGGCTGCAGGTCGACACCCATGGACGTGCGCGATGGGTGGAGACCCTGCTGTTCGATGCGCAGGACGGTTTCCTGGACGTAGGGCTCGTGCCCCAGCGCCGGGTAGGGGTAGGGCTGGCTCCGCCAGGGCTCCGTCGGATCCTCGCCGGACGTTCCGTGCACCCGGTAGAGCGACTCAGCCTGCGAGTAATACGGCTCGAGGTCGGCGTAGGAGAAGGGCCAGGCTGGCGAGACTCCGGATGGATAGTCGGTTCGCTCGAAATCCCGCTCCCGCAAGCGCGGCAGGCTGGCCCCGTAGACCTTCGTGTTGCCTCCGACGAGGTAGTGCACACCGGGCCTGAAGTCCTGGCCGTCGTCATCGACCCAGGTCTCGTCCGGCTTGTACCGGCGCTCGACGAAGACAGCTTCGGGAGACCAGTTCTCTCGCTCTCGCGGCAGGTAGTCGCCTCGCTCGAGCACAAGCACATCGATGCCGCGGCGCGCGAGGCCCCACGCAAGCGTGCTGCCACCCATGCCGCTCCCCACGATCACCACCGTGGCGGAGTCCTTCATCACTGCTCCATTTAACCGTCTCTGCTGCCACGGCGCGAAGCAATCGCCGAACCTGCGCGTGCGACGCTAGGGATGCAGGTGCTCCCTGCCCTCAGCGAGGTCCTCGGGCTCCACCTGAATGGTCGAGTGCTCGATGCTGAAGTGGCCATCGAGGCACCCCCGCAGGTCCTCGAGGATCGGCCCCAATCCCCGTGCCAATGCGTCGTCGCGAACGACGACATGCGCGCTCATGACCGGTACTCCCGAGGTGATCGTCCATGCGTGCATGTCGTGAACGCTCACGACAAAGGGCTTGCTCAGCCAGTGCACGCGGACACTGTCAAGGTCGAGGTCATCGGGGGTTGACTCGATGAGGATCCCGATGACCTCGCGAAGCAGTTGCCATGCCCGCGGAAGGATCATGACCGCCACGAGCACGGAGACGACGGGGTCGATCCGCAGCCATCCGGTCGCAGCGATGCCGATGGCACCGATGATGACCGCGAGCGACCCGAGGAGGTCACCCCACATCTCGAGGTAGGCGCCCTTGATGTTGATGCTGCCGCTCGCACCCTTGCGCAGGAGGAGCAGGCCCACGATGTTCGCCGCTAGGCCAACGGAGGCGAAGGCCAGCATGCTTCCGCTGGCGACCTCAGGCGGGGCCTGCCAGCGCTCCCAGGCCTCGAATCCGATCCAGCCGGCCACGAGGAACAGGAAGCAGGCATTAACCCCCGCCGCAAGGACTTCGAGGCGCTGGTAGCCGAAGGTCTTCTTCGACGTCGACGGGAGCCGACCCGCGCTCATTGCCGCCAGTGCAATGAGTAGGCCTGCGACGTCGGTGAGCATGTGCCCGGCATCCGCGAGGAGAGCTAGGCTCCCCGACCTGATGCCCCCGACGACCTCGATGACGAGGACGGTGAGGCTAAGCGCCAGTGCCCAGACGAGGCGCGTGCGGTTATCGCCCCCGCCGTGGGAGTGGCCGCTACCCACCGGGGCCTCGGCTGGGCGGGGTCGACTGCCTGATCACGGCGCCATAGTAGGCGCCCGCCAACAGGTACTGCCGAATCAGCAGGCGACGGCGAGCGTGCGCTCGGTGCGATCGACGACGACGGAGTCGAGGTCTGACACCGAGGCCATGAGCCGGGCGACCATTGCGAAGGCCCGCTCGCGCGCGACCTCAGGCTCGAGGTCGTCGATCATCACCTGCACGAGGATCTCGCTGATGCCGAGGTCGCGGGCAGCGTGCGCCATGACGAGGAGGTCGAGCGAGTCGTCGCCGAACCCGTCGGCGTCGATGCTCAGGGCAAGGGCGTGGATGGTGCTCGAGATGGTTTCCATGTTGGTTTCCATGTTGGGTTCCTTTCCACCGCTCACGCTAGAGGGTTCTGTTCATAAAGAAAAACGATGGATAACGATTGAGACAATCACTTATGCTTATGTTTATGGGAATCGAGGACGTCGAGATCAAGCATCTCGCCACCCTGCGCACCGTGGCCGATGAAGGCTCATTCATCGGCGCCGCCGACGTGCTCGGCTACTCGCAGGCCGCCATCAGCCAGCAGGTCGCGAGCCTCGAGCGTGCCGTGGGCCAGCGGCTGTTCGACCGCCCCGGCGGCCCCCGGCCCGTCACCCTCACTCCTGCCGGCCGACTCCTCCTCGGCCACGCAAAGGCGATCCATGCGCGTCTCGCGCTCGCCGACCGCGAGCTCTCCGACCTCGTCTCCGGGACAGCAGGCCGACTGCGCTGCGGCACCTTCCAGAGCGTGTCGGTCCAGCTCCTTCCCGAGCTCGTCCGCGAGATGCGGGCCGCGGCCCCGAACCTCGACATCCACCTCGTCGAGCAGGACCGCAACGACTCCCTCGTCGATCTCCTCATCGCAGGCGAGATCGACGTCACCTTCCTCGAAGGCCCCTACGACGACAGCCGGCTCGAGCTCATCGAGCTCGGCACCGATCCCTTCGTCGTCCTGCTTCCCAAGGACAGCGAGCTCGCCCGGCTGGCAAAGGGTCGCACCCTGGCCACCGAGCACCTCGCGCACGCCCCGATGATCGGAGAGCATCCGTGCAGCACCCAGGAGCGCATCGACCAGGGTCTGCGCGACGCTGGCATCACTCCCCGCTATGTCTTCCGCGCCAATGACAACGGGGCCATGCAGGGAATGGTCCGAGCAGGCCTCGGCCCCGCTGTCATGCCGATGCTCGCCGTCGACACGGCTGATACCGGCATCGTCATCAAGGCACTCGATCCGCCCATCGAACCGCGAATGATCCTCATCGCGCTCCGGAAAGGCTCAACGCCCCTGCCCGCCGCCGAGCAGTTCGTGCGGATCGCCAAGCATGAGGGCCGAAAGCGCCTGTCGCGTCCTGCGAGATAGCGCTCGATCAGCGGGAGCGCGCGGTCACCGCCGCCATGCCTCCGGCTTCAGCGATCCCACCGCAGGTGCGAGCAGGAGCACCGTCATCAGCGCCGAGATCACCTGGGCGAGCAGGAGCCCGACGAGAACGAGCAATTGGATCTGCACGGCGAGCATCGGGCTAGCGCCTCCGAGCAAGAGCCCGACGAATGATCCCGGGAGCAGGACGAGGCCGGCGCTCTTCATCTGGTCGAGTCCGGGAGCCAGCGACTGCTCGACCGCCCGGATGGCCACGGGCCGAACAGCCTCCCTCGGCGGGGCGCCGAGGGCGAGGTAGCCCTCGATCTCAGCCCAGCGCTCG
>CALPZT020000079.1 GCA_943328365.2 Bifidobacterium breve
CGGACAAACAATCTCCCGGTTCGGGTCAGATCAGAGGCAATGTTCGTTCGGAGCCGCCTCGCGGACTTGAATCCCAAACCTACGCACTACGAGCGCCGGACCAAAGCGGCTTCGATCTCACACGTTGTTCCACCGCAGGCCATTCCCTTCACGCCGCTCCGCGGCAGTCCACGAAGGGCCAGGCAATTGGCATAGCGTTGGATCAGCACCAAGAACTGAGGCGATCAGCAGCATCGCCGACTTCGAGCCACGCCAGCATCACCGCGCTCCGGGCCTCCGCAGCGGTGATGTTCAGTCGAGTCTGATGTGCCAAGTCGTGCTGCCAGATGACCTCGGATGGTGCCACTGGCAACGTGGCATCAGTGGGTGGGGCAGTGAAGATCCCCAGACGGCTGAAGAGGTCTGCGGCTTCGGATGTGTACGCACCCAGCGCCGCAAGGGATGCCAGATCCCATAGGTCGCGCGACGCGCGTCGGTCGACGTACGCCGATGTCTTCCACGCGATGAAGGCCGGAAGCGTCGGTACCTGCAGAACCGCCGGACCGGCGTCTGAGTACCGCTGCTCAAGCTGAACCGACGCGAACGGCCACGGCGCGTAGTGGTCGTCCGGAAGAAACTGAATCTGGACCATCGAGCCGCTGGGGAATGCCGCAGTAACGGCCTGCTCGGGCCGTCTGGCCGCAAGCGTGGGAGCGAAGGTGGGCCGCCCGAACTCCCGTGACAAGCGACGCGTGAGAGTGGAACCGGCGCGACAGTGCGGTCCCGCCAAAGAATCGGATCTGGTCGGGCATGTCTGCGGAGAGGGCTGCGAGCACATGGGAGATGAGGTGGTCCCGTCGGACTTGGTCGTCGTCGACTACCCCATGAGTCAGGCCGTGCCAGAACACGCGTCCTCACCGCGCACTGCGCGACTGAATGTGCCGGGCGACCAACTGGACTATCGGCTGCGGAAAGACCGTCAAGCCAGCAATTCGGCCAGTCGGGCGTTCTGACGGGTAAACTCGTCGGGACGCTTGGAACGGAAGACCTCGAGGTTCCGCCGCTTCCAGACGAGTGCCGGCAGCTCGTTCGCGTGCGGGTACTTCAGCAGCGACCAGTCGGGTTCGCCGTTGAAGAAGCCGGCGAGGAAGGCGCGGTCGGATTGCGCGAGGCCCTCGACGATGTCCCTGCGAAGGCGGGCACGGCTCGCCAGCAGGGATTCGAGTGTGGGGACCTCACCGCGGATCATCCCCACCAGTGCACGCTCGTAGTCCTCCGCCAAGAGCCGTTCGGGACTGTCGAGGACTTCGTGTGCCGGCCGGTTATGCCCGCAGAGGTAGACGACGAACGCTGACAGCATGTCCGGCTCGACAGTCCCTCGCTCGTACAGCCGCCACACGTCGAACAGGTCGCGCGGGTGTTGCCGGTCGAGTGCTGCCATGAACTTGCCGGCGAAAACCTCGGCGCGGTCCACCACCGTTGCCGGCGCCTCAGCCCGGAGCAACTCGACTGCCCCGGGGGACAGCGGACGCACGACCGGCGGAAGGAGGGTGCCACGGAACACCACGTTCGTCTCCACCTTCACCTGGGCGTTGCCATCCGAAACCACGAGCCCGATCTCGCCGAGATCGGCCGCCACTGCCGCCGTAGCGGAGAGGCCGTCCGCCGACAGAGCATCGACTATGCGCCGCATCTCGGCGTTGATGGCGGCGAGGGCCTCCTCGCGTAGCAGCCCGAGTGTCGTGAACACCAGGTCGAGATCCACCGAGAGCCGTGGAGCGTCGTCGAAGTAGAGGTTGATGGCCGTCCCGCCCTTGAGGGCCAGACGGCCGGTCGCGAACACGCGCGGGACGATGCGCACCAGCAGCATTGTGGCGTCGACGAAAGCACGATCGGTCATGCCGGCAGCACCAGCTTCGAGCCGTCGGCAAGTGTGCCGATCCACCGCGATGCACTGCCAGTGGGCAGGTCAAAGTTGGCTCGCAGCGCCTCGACGTCGACGTTGCCCGCTTCGCTCGCCCACATGAGGAAAAGCCGGACGGTCTTCACGCTCGTGCACCCCGTCAGCAAATCGCCCATCTTCGCGGTGCGCAGTCCCAAGGTGCCGAAGAACAGTTCGCGGGCCTCCTGCAGCTGCAGGGCGGTCCGAATCTCCCGCAGGAGTTCGAGGAGGGCGCGCTCGCGGCTGGACACTCGCACCCCGTCGGTGACCGACGCCGGCGTCCCGATCTCGATGGTCATCGTCACGTCGTCGAACAGACTCAAACAGGTCAGAGTGCTAGGGAAGCGCTCGGTGAACCACGAGGGCAAGGCGCCGCGGGCGGTCGCCCACATCGTCAGGCGTTCGCGCACTTCGAGGTACTGACGGACCCCCTGCCAGGCCAGGGCCGTGCGCCCGCCGACGTGCAAGCCCTCGACGCGTCCCTGCAGGAACTGCAGGGACTGGTCGCGATCGAGCCGGCCCCCTGCGATGCAGTAGACGCCCGTGCCGAGCCGCTCCAGATACCCGGAGCGGGCATAGTGGGCCGCGAGTGCCGGCGAAATGCCGTGCTCTTTGAGTGCGGCAAGGTCCAGCGGCTGCTCATGGGACACCCCTTGGAGCAAGCCACTGATTAGAGATCGACTCGCTATGCCAGACATATTTGAAATGTACGCCATTCCCGAATCACTTGGCCACAGGAGCACCCACACCGTTGACCTCGGCGTGACGGGAACGCGAGGTACCGGCCCTGTGGATTCCGTTGTCCTTGTAGGGAGGGAGGTTCCCTCCCGGCCCGCTGGGCCCTTCCGATAGGTCGAACAGGCCGATCTCTACGCTGCGCAGCACGAGGTCGGCAAGGACGACCGAATACCAGACGTTGGTAGCGATGATGACGAGCATGAGTGGGTGGCGGGCGGCGTCAGTACTCTGCGCCGGCATCGACGAGAGTGTCGATCGTCGACCCGATGCGATCTGCGCCGGCACGTCGGGAGGCATCCAGCTGCAGGACATCCGCGACGCGGACAACGCGGTGCCTGCTGCCGGGCTTGCACTCCGCTGCTAATCGACCGCTGGCTATCAACTTGTCCACGAACTGACGTGAGACGCCCAGCAACTCACCTGCCTCCCGGGGGGTGACCACATCATCCACCCGCGCGAGCACGACCCCGTTGGCCAGCATGCCCGAGATCAGCTCCTCGACCACGCTGCGCCCTTCTGCGCTGCGCAGCTCGCCGAGGACCGATCGCAGGACATGCGCGTCATGCGACAACTCGTCCAAAGCGGTCTGGGACGTCACGTGCACCGACAAGGTCATGACTGAATCGCACGCTCTATCTGCCACAACAGCATCCCCTCTGGAGGGGTTGCCGTGACCGCCGACGTCGCCGAGGCATGGGCGAATGGCAAGGACCGGCTGGCACTGCTCGCCCCGGACCCGACGGCCAACCACTGCGGGCGCCCACGTTGCACCGGCAGGTCCACTCGACCCGGACCGTCCCGGCAAGCTTCCGCGTCAACGACCTCCGCCTTGGGGTGGCGCCTGGAACGCCGAAATCAACGCCTACACAAGTCGAGGAGAGCCGAATCCCCCACCAATATCAACGGATTTCGCGTGGGGCCACCTCGGGGATTGAACCCCGGACCCACGGATTACGAGACAAATTCTGGCCGTCACGGCTATGAGGAAATTCCAGCATTACCAACGGTTTTCATCCCGCCCAGACTCACTCAGACCTACTCAGACGGTTGGAGATAAGGCTAGCCGTGAGGCTAACTTTCTGCCCTACTGGCCGCCGTTTCGCGTTTCGGACCTCAGCACCACCGATGCCTCGGTGACGAAGGGCCTCCGCAGTTGAAAGTATGCGTCGGAAACACCTGGGTCAACCTTGACCCGTGCGAGTTTGCCGATGCCTGAAACGTGGTCGTCACGAGTCGTGGCCACGAGCCGCATCAAGTTTGCCGATCCAGTCGTTGAGTTCGGCGATCGCGTCATCCAGGGTGACAGTAAGGCCCGCATCACCGGCGGCGCGAGCGTAGTCGTCCGGCCAGTGCGGGTGCGACTGCACGGCTGGCGGCCAGTGTCGTGCAACGAGTCCGAGCTGCTCGGCCTCGGCTGCGCGGGTGTCGAAGACCGCCTGGCCTGCTGCACGCAGGTCTGCGTCGGTGGTGGCGGTGTCGGAGGCCAAGAGGTCGCGCAAGAGGAGCAGGTCGACGAGGTCACGAGGGCGGTCGTTGACCGCGTGCGGCGGATCGTGCGGATCGGTGCAGGCGTGGAGCTTTTGGGCGATCTGGAACCGCAACGCGATTCCGACAAGGGCGTCAGGGCTGGGCAGCCCGAAGTGAGACAGCGACGGTGTCGCGAACACGAACGGGTGATCACCGATACCGGCCTCATCTGGGGAGATCTCCACCTTGACGCTACGCCACACCACGCCACGCAGGGAGACCTTCACGTCAAACCGGCGAGGCCGCAGGACCCGGGTCGGCGTCTGGATCACCTCAGTCTCCGTGCGGGACAAGCGTAAAGGGCCCCACGGCTCGCGCAGTGATCGATCGAGGGCGTCGAGGAACCCGTCGATGTCGCCGCGGACGATGCCGTCGACGTCCTTCGTCGACCGGCCGGCCCAGTCCAGGCGGTGCTGCAGGTAGGTGCCGCCTTTGAGTAGGAAGCGGGGCGCGTCAGACTCGTCGACGGCGCGCTGCAACGCCGCGACCACCACTGTCGAGGCGACGAGCCAGCCGAGTCGGCCATGGTCGACGCCGACGCGCTCCTGTGCCTGGATGATCCACGCGTCCAGGGTCCGCGCCGAGTTCGGCTCCTTTCCCCGATCGGGCAGGTGGTCCAGCCGCTGGAGCGGACCCGGCCCATCAGGCGTGCTCATTGCGTGCCTCCAGTCGCGTCGTCAATGCGTCCGCCTCCTCTGCGAGCACCGCACCGGTGCGCGTGCCCTGGTCGATTGCCTGCCTGATCAGGTAGGTCGGTGTACCCCAGTCGATGCACTGGGCGATCGCCGTCGGCAACGTGACCGTCGCGACCTGCTCCCACCACCCCACCTGATCCGCGGTGAGGTCCTGGCGATGAACGCAATAGGCCTCCCCACCCGCCCGACGAAGACGTCGGCCCGCGGGCACGGTCACGTGAACTCGATCCGGCAGCAGATCCGTGACCCCATGAACCTCAAGGGCAGTCTCATGGCTCAGGCACGCTTCCGCAGTTCCCGTCCACAGAACAGCCAACTGATACGGATCCGCAGGAGACGTGGGGAACCTTGGGAATCGGTACACCCCATGCCCAACCCTGTCGACCTCCCGGCGGGCAAGGAGATGATCGACGGCCTTGCGCGTCACTCCCGCACCCAACGCGTCAGTGGCCGTGAAGAACCCGTGCTGCTCCGCCGCCAGATCCCACAGGACACCCTGAGCCACCATGGGCGTCAATATACACCCGATACTGGGGGTAATTTGACACCTCTCAGTCTTCGAGGTGAGTCGAAACTCCCATTGGTCTGTCACAACCTCGCGAACCCCTGTCCCACGACATCGTTAACGCTCGAGCCATCGGGCGGCGCCAAGTCACCAGAAAGTCAGTGGTCATGGGACTTTCCCGCTGCGTCGGCGGGGAACGACCCAGTCGCTGGCAGCAGGAGACAGCCGTGATCGTCGTCGGTTCTTTGACGTAGCGCGTCGCCCATCGGGTAGCTGCCGGCGAGTTCACCGAACAGGGTGCCCGGGTGCAGGACGCGGTAGGCCGGTCCGACGTCCGCGGCGGGGAAGTCGGCGACGTTGCTGGTGAGCAAGACGTCCGCGCGCCCGCCTCGTGTAACAGGAGTCCGAGGGAGGAAACCCCTTACCTGAGGGCCTTTATGCAGGTTTTGGCTTCCGCAGGGAGACAATTCCGCGGCGCACGACGGCGCCGACGGCCGCGCTCCGGCCGAGTACGGCGACCGCGATCGCGACGGCCTGCACGAGCAGGATCGTCGACGGGGGCGCTAAGTGCGTCGGTGAAGGCGGTGAGTTGCGTGAGGAACAGGGCGGCCAGCGCCGTTTCAATGACGCTGCCCCGACCGCCGCCGAGCGGCGTGCCGCCGATGACCACCGCAGTGATGGTCGCGAGCAGGTAGGGGTTGCCGATGTCGAGCGCCGGCGTCCTGACGTATCCCGCCAGGAGAATGCCCGCGGTCGCGTAACACATCGCTGCCAGCACGTAGGTGGTGACCGTGTAGCGGTCCACGCGAAGGCCCGCCGCCCGTCCCGCCTGCGCGCTGGTGGACACCGCGGTGAACCGCCGCCCGCCCGTGGTGCGGCTGAGGATGAACCCAAACGCCACGATGAACGTCAGGGCGACGAAGACGGTGTTGGGGATACCCAGCGTCTTGTCGATGGCGAAGCTGCTGAGGTTGTCCGTCGCGCTGCTGCCCGTGTTGTGTGAGTAGGCGGCGATCCCCCCGAGAAGGAGGGCGTTCACCGCGAGCGTGGCAATAAGGGCACTGCAACACTTTTCGATTGGGGCCGCCTCGGAGATTTGAACCCCGGACCTACGCATTACGAGCGCGCTCCGGTATAGAGGAAATCATTTGGTACCAATGGTTTTCGGTCCGTCTCGGTACGCGATATTCCGGGTTATTCGAGGTGGTTTCGGTTTAAACTGAGGGTACGAATTCCCACCCAGAGTCGCTTCGAAATCCGTCGTTTGACCAACGCAGCAGCAATGGACTTCTCAGTTGGACCTACCCACCCGATGTGGGGCAGGTCCGGAATTCCATTGGTAGTCAAGGGTACATCAAGCAGGGTGAATCGGTCGCGTCACCTGAGGGCGCGCAAGTTCGGTGCGGATCCGTGCGCGTCGCTCATGTCGGTACCCCGCGGTGATCCATGAGCGTCTTGAACTTCTCAGCCTGCGACGCCGAGAGTTCGCCGGACTGACGGGCATTGCTGATGGCCATCCGCAGTTGGGCCGGGTCCGTCCCCAGCTCCTGACAGTCCACGATCGTGCGCGCAACCGTCGTCACGGGCAGCCCGTCGACCACCGTCACGTCATTGGCTGGCAGGTCCCGGCGATGGATTCGGACGGGA
>CALPZT020000080.1 GCA_943328365.2 Bifidobacterium breve
AGACCGACGCGCTCGGATGTGCATCGGCCGTTTTCAGGAGTGCGTCGAGGCAGGTTGGGTCCGGTGCGCTGTCATCATGGAGCAGCCAGACCCACTGCGTGACTTGCCCGGGGGCCGCACCGCCTGAGAGGGCCTCGACCCTGCCGATGTGCTCGAGCCCCCGGCGCACCGCCTGCCCGAACCCCTGCCTCGACGGAGCCGTGACGACCCGGTCAACGCCGAAGGATGCCCTGAGCAGTGTGAGGCTGTGATCGGAGGACTCGGTGTCGATAGCGACGGCAGCATCCGGCGGTCTCGTCTGGTTCGCCAAGCCGGTGAGGACTGAGGGCAGCCAGGCCGCTCCATCATGCGAGACGAGGACGACGGTGACGTGGTGGTCGCGGCGGGGCAGTGCTTCTGCCGGTTCGCTGCCCTCGGGCGGGAGCGCGCTGAACCATTCAGTCGGGCGTTCGTCCTGGCCGCTCTCACCGGACTCCACCAGCGAATCCGGCTCAGCACTCGCGGCACGAAACGCGGCCTTGTCCTCGGCAGTGAACAGGAGCGCCGAGGTGGATTCCCACCACTCGTCGCTTTCTTCGTTCGTCCTTTCGGGCACCCGCCTACTGTACGGGGCTGCGGCTGGCTGCGTTCTCGGACTAGACGGCCTGCTTCTTCATCCGGCGGCGCTCACGCTCGGAAAGCCCGCCCCATATTCCAAAACGCTCGTCTTGCTCCATGGCATATTCGAGGCATTCGGCGCGCACCTCGCAGGACAGGCAGACTCGCTTCGCGTCGCGGGTACTGCCGCCCTTCTCCGGGAAGAATGCCTCTGGATCCGTCTGCGCGCACAATGCCCGTTCTTGCCATGACGCCGGTGAGACGTCAGACATCGGAAGCAGCACTGGGTCAGCTTCCCGGCTTTCAGCCACGCGTTCCTCCTTGACCCTGGGATGAACCCCCGTTCATCCCTGAAACGTATTACAGACGTGTCATTCGACCACGTCAAGCCGAATTCCGACAAATCAGGCAATTTCCTGAAAATAACCGGTCAAATTGACGATTTATCGTTGATTCACCTTATCGGTGGACCCGCAGCGTCGACGCAGGCGTCTGCCGCGAGCACAGCCAGAGCACATCACCCTCGGCCACGAGCGACCCAATGTCCGGTGCAAGGATGCGGGCTATGAGGATCACGGCACTGGCCGGCGGCATCGGTGGAGCACGCTTTCTCAAAGGGGTCCTCGCAGCGCGGCCCAACGACGCCGTCACCGTCATCGGCAATACCGGCGACGACATTTGGATTCACGGCCTGCGCGTCTGCCCCGACCTCGACACCGTCATGTACACCCTCGGCGGGGGCATCAGCATTGAGCGCGGATGGGGTCGAGAAGGCGAGACCTTCACGGTCAAGGAGGAACTGGCCGAGTACGGCGTCGAGCCCACATGGTTCGGACTCGGTGACAAGGACATCGCGACGCACCTCGTTCGAACGCAGTCCATGCAGGCCGGATTCCCACTCAGTGACATCACCGCCGCCCTGTGCGAGCGCTGGAAGCCCGGGGTTCGGCTCATCCCCATGACCGATGACCGGGCAGAGACCAATGTCATCGTCGATGACCCCTCCGGAGCGCTCGACGACGCAGGCCGCCCCCTTCAGATCGCGATTCACTTTCAGGAATGGTGGATTAAGTATCGCGCGCAGATTCCGGCACGGGGATTCGTACTCGTCGGCGTTGATCAGGCGCGTCCGGCCCCGGGAGTCATCGAGGCCATCGAACAGGCCGACATCGTGCTGCTGCCACCGAGCAACCCTGTCGTCTCGATCGGGACCATCCTGCAGGTCCCAGGTGTCGCAGATGCGCTGCGTTCGACGACCGCACCCGTCGTGGGTGTCTCGCCGATCGTCGGAGGCGCTCCGGTTCGTGGCATGGCCGATGCCTGCCTCACCGCGATCGGCGTCGAGACCACCGCTCTCGCGGTAGCGGCGCACTATGGAGCACGGCTCCCCCGCAGCGCATCCGCGGGAGGCAACGAATCAACGGAGATTGGCGGAGGCTTCATCGACGGCTGGCTCGTCGACGAGTCCGACTCGGCCAGCGTCGCAGCCATCGAGGCCCTCGGCATCCGCTGCCGAGCCGTGCCACTCCTCATGAGCGATCTCGACGCCACGAAGGCGATGGTGTCCGAGGCCATGTCCCTCGCCGGGATGCCGTGATGACCCCCGCATCGGGCACCCCGGTCTCACCCGCTCTTCAGGTGATCGCGGTCGAGGGAATCCCGAACATCCAGGCCGGCGACGATCTCTCATCGATGATCATCGCCCGCTGCGCGAGCCTCGTCTGGCCCGATGGCAGTTCCGGCCTTGCCTCGGGTGATGTCGTCGTGGTGACGAGCAAGATCGTGTCAAAATCCGAGGGACGCGTCGTCGCGGCGGCGTCCCGCGATGACCTCATCGACTCGGAGTCGATTCGGACACTCGCCACCAAGGTGACGGAGAAGAACACCACCCGGATTGTCGAGACGCCCCACGGTCTGGTCATGGCAGCCGCCGGGATCGATGCGAGCAATATCGAAACAGGCTTCGTCGTCCTGCTCCCGACCGATCCGGATGCGTCGGCGTCACGGCTTCGAACGGCGATCAGGGAGAAGCTGGGAGCCGAGGTCGGGGTCGTCATTACCGACACGATGGGCAGAGCCTGGCGAAATGGCCTCACCGACAACGCGATCGGCGTGGCCGGCGTCGAGTCGCTCAATGACCACACCGGACGAGCGGACGCCTACGGGCGAACCCTGGAGATGACCGTCGTCGCTACTGCGGACGAGATTGCGAGCGCCGCTGATCTCGTCAAGGGCAAGGCAACGGGCCTACCCGTCGCCGTAGTTCGGGGAATGTCACACGCGGTGGAAGCCGACGATGGTCCGGGCGCTCGCGCGCTCGTACGACCCAGGGGCGAGGACCTGTTCTGGCTCGGGACCCGCGAGGCGCTGATCGAGGGCCGTCGAACAGCCTCGGAGCTGCGTCGCACTGTCCGCGCGTTCACTGACGCCCATGTGAGCGAGGCCAGCCTTGACGATGCAATCAGATCCGCAGCCACGGCGCCCGCGCCGCACCATTCGCGGCCGTGGCGGTTCATGGTCCTTCGCGACGAGCCGGTACGAGGCGAGCTTCTCGATGCCATGCGCGAGCGATGGGCGAATGACCTTCGAATCACCGACCACATGGACGAGGCATCGATCAATCGGCGTCTGGCACGCGGTGATGTCCTGCGCCATGCGCCCGTTATCGTCCTTCCCTTCGTCGATCTCGACTCCGGCGCCCACAGCTATCCCGATGCCGCTCGTGGGGCCGCTGAGCGCGACATGTTCATGGTCTCGGGCGGCGCGGCCGTGCAGAGCCTCATGATCCGACTTGCCGCCGATGGCCTTGGCACGGCGTGGATTTCATCGACCATGTTCTGCGCCGATGTCGTCCGACAGGTCCTGTCGCTGCCAGAGACTTACGAGCCACTCGGTGCAGTCGCAGTCGGCTGGCCGGCCTCCGAGCCGGGCGCACGAGAGCGCACGGACATTGGGGACATTCGGATCATGCCGGGTCAATGACCGATGCGCACGCGCTCAACTAGCTCGGCGGAGCCCCCGGTGGTTCTCGACGCCTGAGGTCTTCGACGTATTCATTCCAGGCTTCCAGTTGCGGGTCGGCTTCGATGGGCTGCGCGCCGTCCTCCGGGTGCGGAAAACCGGCGACCGAGGCAACCGCGTCGGCGGCCACCTTCGACATTGGCTCCCCCGCACCGCCTTCATTCTCCGACTCAGCACTGATTCGTGACACCCGCTCGCGCCACCGTTCGACAAGGCCCTTCGTGACACTGCCCTCTGTTCGATACCGGTGCCAGATCCAGATGGTGAACAGGCCGATGAGCGGCCACTCGAACATGTACGCCCAGGCCCGCCAGACCCCCTCGGTTGCCCGCTTGGCCTCAATGACCGTGATGACGGTGCACAGGGCCAGCACGAGAACAAGCGGCACATGCAGCTGCCAGAAGTCCCTCCATCCGCCGCGAGCCCTGCGAACCGGCTCAGCCCCTGAAGAATCGGAATCGGTCATCCCCTCGCTTGGCTCATTCATCGGATCACCGCCTTCGACTCGCGAGTCGCATCTTGCCCGAAGGCCCCGGTCTCACGCTCCAGAACATCACGTCGTGAGTCGTGAGTGCGTCCGCGCAGTAGCTTCGCGCCCAGGGCAATCTCAACAGCGATGACCGACGCTACGGTCATTCGAACGCCCGGGTCCAAGCTTGCCACCTGACCGAGACTATTCACCCACATGACGACAGGCCAGCCCGCCATCACGACGACGACGCCGCTCCACCCCTGCTTCGAGGGGGTACATGTTGCCCAGAGCCAGCCGGCACCGACAATGGCGATCACTCCCACGATGGTGCCGAGTTGGTCCCCCAGAATCGCGTTGATTGCCTGCAGACCGGCGACGTCAGCAACGACGACGAGCAGGATGACCGCCGGGAGCTCTGAATGCGAACTCAGCCACGGGAGTATCCGGCGGATCATTCCTGCTCGACGACGAGGTCGCGGATTCGACTGGGCGAACCCGGCCGCAGACGGTCGATCAACCGATCGGACTCCGGGCAGCCAGGCGAGCAGCAGCGGCAACCCGATCGCGAGAACAGCGAGTGCAACGGGCGAATACGTGCCCGTTGCGATCTCAGCCGGCGCCGGGCCGATTCGTGCCAAGGCGACAGAAAGGGCGATTGCCAGCCCCATGATGCCGAACTCCCATGACGCGTACCGCGCCAGCGTCCTCATCATCGGGTCGGACCCGTCTGCCCCGACCCCGGCGAGCGGATCGATGACACGTCGTCTCTGTCGATAGCCGAGCGCTACGAGCCAGCCGAGGAGGACCGCCTTGCCGATGATGAGGGACCCGTAGAGCGTCCCGATGAATTCACTTGGCAGGCTGAGTCGAAGCGAGGCGTTGAGCAGGCCCGTCTCCGCGATGAGAATCACGCACCACAGCGCGAGAACGCTGAAGCCGCGCAGAACGCCGCGGGCCGACTGCGGGTCGACGCGTCCGAGCGCCACCACAACCGCCAGCCCACCGACCCAGATTGAGACAGCGGCGATGTGAATGAGCAGGCTCACCGTCGCGGCACTGTGCGAGTCGTGAAGCCCAGCGTGTCCGACGAACGCGGGAGCGGCAGCGGCGCCAACCGCGAGCACTGCGCACAGCCCAGCCAGGATTCTTCCGGCACTCCAAGCACTCAAAGGCCCCGAACGCGAGCCCAAAGGCGCCTGACGGCGTTCTATCGCCCACGTGATGGCGATGATGGCGATAAGAGCGACCACCTGGCTGAGGAAAACCCTGCCGACGATCTCCCCGACGAGCAACGGGAGGAGACTTCCGGGCGCAAGGGCATCGATGGGCGATAGCGCTTCGACTTCTGATCGGGTAAGGACAAGACCGAGCAGCACGAGTGCCAGCCAGGCCGCAGCCCAGCGTCGCGCCCAGCCGAGCACACGAATTGAGCCCGGGGACATGAGCAGTCCGCCGACAACGATGGACCCAACGGTCAGTGCAGCCGCGATATCACGTGCGTACCTTGTCGCAGGCATCAGCCAGATGGTGATCTCCGGCGGGCTCGGGAGCCCTGGGTAGCTGACGACCGACGTGAGCCCGGCCAGCCAGAGCAGCGCGAGGAGAATCGGCAGCCCCCACCAGAGTCGGGCTCCATGCCAGCGGCTCACGCTCGCCAACAACCGACCTGACGAATTGCCGTCATTGACCTCGTGCTGCCGCCCGCGAAGCCGGCCGGTCATACTGCCCATCACGAAGTCGATGCGCCGATGGCCGCGTCACTGAGAAGTGAAGACGCCGAAGGCAGGGCTCTGCGTATTCGGGCTCACCTTCATCGTCGTCGTGCACACGGCGCCCACCAGCGCGGCCACGCACACCCACGTCATCCACATCGCTACGAGACGCACATGCGAGTGATTGCTCGACGTGAAGAGGCCGGCTCGCGTCCGATTCATGATCGCGGTGGTGAGGAAGAGCACGACAGACAGGTGAATGGCGGTGGCAATCGCCAGCCAGAAGGTCGCCGACGCGTAGGCACCGTCGGTCATGGCGAATGGGAACGTCGACAACTGGACTATCTGACCCACGAACGTCACGAGCACGATGATCGTGGCGAGAGCGGAGGCCAGAATCAGTCGACCCCGCTGGCCTCGGGCAATACCTCGAACCCCCCACCACATCGTGGCAGCTGCCAGGATGATGCCCCCGACGATGAGCCAGAACGGGAGATCATCTGCAAACTGATCCTTGGGCGGCGCCCATGCATCGTTGACGTTGAGCGACCACAGGTAGACGTAGGAGATGAGGAGCGCGACCGTGCCCGTCGCATCGGAGACGATGCACAGCCAGATGCCGAGGCGATTACGACGGGCAACGGTCGTCACCGGCTCGCCGGTGGTCGCCGACCGCGGGGTCTTCGCCGGGGCCGGCTTTGCTGAGGCGGTCGACGTACTCATCGGGCACCTACCGTTTCATTCTCGTCCGTCATCTCGTGTTCGATTGTCGCGTACGGATCCGGTACGCCGTAGCCGTACGGATCGCTCGTGACCACAGGAAGCACTGGGAAGTTCTCCAGCGGAACCGGGGTCTGAGTCTGCCACTCCAGGGTCTTGGCGCCCCAGGGATTTGCCGGCGCGATCGTGCCGGAACGCCATGACGTGATGATGGCGTAGAGGAAGATCAGCATGCCGACACCGATCATGTAGGCACCAATCGTAGAGATCCAGTTCGAGATATCGAAGGCGTTGTCGAACTGAAGCACGCGACGCGGCTGGCCTTGGAGTCCGGCGACGAACATGGAGCCGAAGGTGATCTGGAAGGCGAAGAAGGCGACCCAGAAGCCGGTCATCCCAAGTCGATGGTGAAGCATCTTCCCGGTCATCTTCGGGAACCAGTATGCAATGGCCCCCATCGCGCCGAAGAGGCCCGCGCCCATGAGCATGAAGTGGAAGTGCGCGACG
>CALPZT020000081.1 GCA_943328365.2 Bifidobacterium breve
CCGGACGCACGATCGCGACGAACGGCCCGTGGCTCATGCTGGACGTCAACGGTCACGGGCCGGGCGACGACCTCGAGGTGTCGGTCTCGACAACGGTCATCGCCACTGTCAGTGCAACGAGCGACGGCCCATTCACCGTCCGCCTGCACCGCGGGTCGCAGCTTGTGCACGAGTGGGAAGTTGCGTGCGGCGAGGCGTCACAGGGGTGGTCGGCGACCCTGCCCCTTCAGGTGTCCTCGCCCGATGCGTTCACAGCAGAGCTCGTCGGCGGACCCGACCCGCTCGTGCTGGACGACAACGCGTACGCGCACACCAGCCCCGTCCACGTCCTCATTGGCGGCCACCGCCTCCGGCGCGACGACGATGTTCATTGGTGCCTGCTATGGCTCGAGCGCCTGCGTGCGCTTGTGGCCCAGCACGGCCGCGGGGTGGGCGAGCACCTTGCTGAGTTCGATGTCGCCGTTGACGCCGCCCGCAGCCGGTTGCAATGGCCGCCGATGTCGCTAGGGTAAACATCATACTTTTGACCCCCGAATGGAGCGCCCATGAAGGCCGTCCTCGTCCCGCACAGCCACTGGGACAGGGAGTGGTACGAGCCGTTCGCGGTCTTTCGGCTGAAGTTGCGCGACATGCTCGACACCGTTCTCGACATGTTGGACGGTGAGGAGGCCTTCACTCACTTCCACCTCGACGGCCAGAGCGTCCTGCTCGAGGATTACCTCCAGATGCGCCCCGAGCGGTCCGATGATGTCGCGGCCCACGTCCGGGCCGGGCGATTGAGTATCGGGCCCTTCTACACCCTGACAGACGAATTCCTCGTCTCCGGCGAGGGCATCATCCGCAACCTGGAAAAGGGTCTCGCGCAGGCCGCGTATTACGGAATCCACACCCCGGTGGACGGACCGTGGGCGGGCTACATGCCTGACCAGTTCGGGCACATCGGGCAGTTTCCCCAGATCCTGCGAATGTTCGGCATTGAGCGAGCCGTGATCTTGCGCGGTGCCCCCGCATCCCTTGACCGCTCAGCATTCGTGTGGCAATCGCCAGATGGCAGCGAGGTTCTGACGGAATACCTGATCCACGGCTACTTTGTCGGGGCGGATATCGCGGCCGAGCAGGCAGGGATCGACCCCGACTATCCCGACCTGCAGACCGCAATCAATCTGGTCGCTTCGGTATCCGACCGGGACGTCGTGCTCGTACCGGTCGGAGCCGATCACTGGACGCCCGAACCCGGGATGTTCGACACGGCGACATCGCGCGCTGCTGCAGCGGCCCTGAGGATCGAAATCGCCTCGCTCTCTCGCTTTCTGTCGCTGGCGGGCCGGCCGGAGCACGCGAAGACATGGACCGGAGAATTGCGCGCCGCGTCCACATGGGTGCTGCTCTCGAACACGGTCGGCACGCGCACCCACCAGAAGCGGCGCCGTGGTCGCGCGGAAGCACTCATTGAGCGCTATGCCGAGCCGCTCGCGGCCTTGGTCCCCGGGTCGTCCTGGCCGAAGGAGGACCTCGACGCCGCCTGGCAACTCATGCTGCTCAACGCAGGTCACGATTGCGCCTATGGCGCATCAGCCGACTCAGTCGCGGCCGACATCGATGCACGCTTCGATGTGGCCGAAGCGACAGCACATTCGATCATCGATGCAGCCATGCGCCTGCTCGCTACCTCATCGGCGGAGAGTGGCGTGCTCCGCTGGAACCCGTCGCCATTCGAACGGGAGGGCGTTCCCGGCCTTGGCTGGAGCGTTCAACCAGCGAGCAGCCTGCCCGCGGCAACTCCGGTCGACCTCGAGGTGCGGATCGATCACCTCCTGCTTCCCGACGGCACGCGGATCTACGTCACGGACGAGGATGATGAGGGCGACTTGTTCACCTTCTGCCCCCCGGAGGGCGGGGCGCCACGTTTACCGCTGTCCATTGAAGTCTCGGATGGGGGTCTGGCGTGCCTCACGTTCGACGGCATCGTCGTCGATCTGCGTGCCAGTCGCCGTCCTCACGACAGGTTCACCCGATTGTCCGTCCGCGTGGACAATTCCCGCGAGAACCATCGCTTGCGACTGTGGGTAGGCCTCCCGAGCAGCCCGGATCGGGTCACGGCGCTTTCCCCGTTCGAGATCGTCGATCGGCCCTTGCGAGGCGAGGGCTTTGAATTCGAGATTGGCTCGTCCACCTGGCCCGCACGGGGTGCGGTGCTGGCCGCCGGCACCGCCCTGTTGGCCGAGGGTGTCGTCGAATACGAGGTGGATCAGGACCGGCTCGGGGTCACACTCCTTCGCGCCGTTGGCATGCTGGCCAAGCCGATCCTCGCTACTCGACCTATCTGGGCTGGGCCGTCGACTCCCACGCCTGAGGGCCAGTGCCTCGGCGCCTACGACATAGAGCTCGCCGTCCTCACGGAGGCATCCGCCGATCAACTCGTCGACGAGTGGGAGCGGTTCGCCCTTCCTCTGCTCGACATCAGCACGGTTGGCGGAGGTGACGCCACGCCGAGCAGCCTGCTCCGTGTCGAAGGCGCGCACCTGTCAGCCGTACGCCGGATCGGGGAGGCCTTGGAGGTGCGGTTGTGGAATGAGTCGTCCGAACCGTGCTCCGCCACGATCAACGATCGGGCGGTTGAGATTCGACCGGCCGGGATCGTGACGATCACCTTGGAGGAATAAGTCAGGGCCGGCGCAACGGCCCCACGTCGAACGCAACCGCCTCGAAGGCCGCCAGTTCCACGACTGTCCTCCACTGGCCGTCGTCGAGTCGCCACACGGACTCGCTAGCACCGGTGAGCACCTCAGCGCAACGGTGCGATGCCGATCCAGCGGCATCGGCATCGGCATCGGACTGAAGGTCCACCGAGGCCGTCACGGGACGATCGGAAAGGTTGACGAGCAGGAGTCCCGATCCATCGGCGGACTCCCGCAGGACCGCGTAGACGTCATCATGGTCTGCGGCGACGACGTCGTACTTCGATTCCCCGCGCGCAAACCAGGGATGCGAGAGCCGCAGGCTGTTCACCGCACGAACGGCGTCCTCGATGCCGACCTCTCCCCCCACGAAGGTCATGTACGGACCACCGCTCAGCGCGAACACGGCCATGAGGGCGGCAGTCGCCCGCTCGCCGTACTGCTCCCTTCGCCACTTATGTCCGGGCTCAGGCCACCAGAACGTGTCGTGACTATCGAGATGGTGGGCTGTCAATGAACCGGGAGCCAATGAAGCATCGCGCCAGGCGAACCACTGCCCGAGTTCGCGCGCATTTCTGATCCAATGCGATTTGCCTGCACCGCTTTCCATGACTGCGCGGACAAGCCACTGCTCGTCGTAGTTGTAGGCCACATCCATGGCCATGCGGTAGAGGACTCCCGACGGCTCGGTGTACAGGAGCGAGTCGGGGTACTGCTCGCGCATCGCCTTACGGAGCCGATCGAACAGGGGCAGGCAGCCGAGCATCGAGACTGAGGCGTCAGTACGCGTGCGATCGGACCAATTGAGGAAGTAGTTGTACGAGGGCGCATCGAACCGGAAGCCGTCGATCCCCATCCGTTCCATGATCGCCAGGCACTTGCCGATGAAGTAGTCCTGCCATCCGGGATGCGATGCGTCGAAGGCCTGGGTATAGACGCCGGTGATGTTCCCCGCGGAGTCGCGGCAGAACCATTCCGGGTGCTCGTCGACGAGGGCGTGCCGTCGCGGTGATCCACCACGCCAGTAGGGCTCGAAGTCCTTGACGTGACGTGTCCATGCGACCAGGTAGTAATGCATCTCGTCACGTTCGAGCGTCGTGACGTCCGGTGTCGCCTCGTCGAGCCGCTCGACGTAGGGCCCAGAGTCGATCGCGGCGAGGGCTGCGTCCATCGCCTCACCGTCAATGACACCGTGCAGGAGGATGTCGAAGATCACGTGCATCCCACGCGCATGGCACTCATCCACGATCTGGCGCAGGACAGACTCTTCGCCCCAGTTCGTGGTGATGTCGTCATAGTCGTGCACGTTGTAACTCGGATAGGGCTGCCGCGGCATGATCTGCAACGCCGTGTATCCCAGGGACTGGATCCGACCTAGGTCATGGAGCAGGTCATCGGCCGTCGGGTAGGGCGCGTACTCGTAGCCTGCCCGGAAGACGCCGAAGCCGATTTGCACTTCGTAGAGGTTCGCGTCCGCTCCCCAGGAGGGCGGGTCATTCGGACTGGTGATCCCAGCGGTGGCCAGCATCGCTGGCACCTCCGTCAGGATGCTCATGAAGTCGCGAGCGACGAGATCGAGCTGAAGCGGCCACGCCGTCAGGGAGCCTCCTGCGCCCGGGACTCCCGCGACATCCGTGAGCCACGTCAGGCAGGCACCTTCGGGATGGGGAGCCAGAGCAGTCTCTCCGTAGTGTGTTGTCGACAACGGCCAGTAGAGGAAGGACACCACCGGATCCGTGCTCTCGAACACCACGATGCCCGTAGACGATTCGACGCCTGCGGCCGTCTGCACGGTGGTCTCGTACGTCAGGTCAGCAAGGCCGAGGTTCGGGCGCATCTTGCCGCCTGGCGCTTGTACCCGCCATCGGGACGCATCAGGAAGCACCGGGACGATCTCGACCACGATGTTGCGCAGGATCGCGTCGTCGTCATGCGACACCACCTCGAGGCCCACCGACAGGCGTGGAGCCTCCGCCTGGAACTCGAAGTGCCACAACGCAGACCAACGGCCGGGATCACTTGTTGCCACGGGCACCGTGATTCGTCGCGATCGCAGCTCGACCTGATTGCGCAGCCTTCCCACGCTGCCAGGGGCGATTTCCACGTCGACCGTGTCGATGTAGTCAAGGCCACCGGCGGCTGCGCGTACTTCGCCCCCCTCTGTGACGATCCGCACCCGGCACTGCAGGTCGAGGGCGTGGCCATCCGAGGACAGGCGCACCGGCGCCCCCGTGGCCGGATCCAGGTGAAGCACAAGGTCGCTGAACTCGGAGGTGAGCGCAAAGGACCGGGTATCGACAGCCACCGAACATCTCCTCGTGAGTATTACGTAATACTGGTCGGACCAGTATGATCTGTTTATCTTTGTTGTTGTCACTCACGCCTGTCAAGGCACCGAACGCTTACGGAGGTCCACGTGCTCGCATCCGGACGCCGCATACTCGTGACGGGTGGGTGCGGGGCAATCGGCATCGTTGCGAGTCGCGCACTTGCCGACGCCGGAGCCGTTGTTGTCGTCAATGACATCCTTCCCGCGGACGAGGCGCACGCGAGGCTCGACGACGAGCGCATCCATTACGTGCAGGCTGATGGCAGCGACGAGGCCGGCGCCGCCACGTTGCTCACCGCCGCCTTAGCGGCGGCCGACTCCTTCACCGACGTCATCCTTCTCGCCGGCATCGTGCGCACAGGTGGCCTGCTCGAGCAAACTGCCGAGGACTTCGAGCAGGTGCTACGGGTGAACGTCGTCGCCGCGGCACTGACAGCCCAGGCCGCCGTGCGCCAGTGGAAAGAAACTGGAGCACCCGGAAATCTGGTCTTTGTGAGTTCATGGGTTCAGGACGTACCCTGGCCCGGCATCGCGCCCTACTCCGCCAGCAAGGCCGCACTCCGATCAATGGCGCGATCGTTCGCCCGTGAGTTCGCCGTTGACGGGATTCGCGCCAACGTGCTTGCACCGGGGATTGTCGGCGTGGGCATGGCACGCAAGCAGTGGATCGAAGAACGCGACTACCGTCTTCGCGCACGTCGTGCCGTGCCGTTGGGCCAACTGCAGGATCCTCAATCGGTTGCGGATGCCCTCCTCTTCCTCTGCTCACCGATGTCGGCCTACATGACCGGTTCCACGCTCGTCGTTGACGGCGGCGCCAGCCTGTACCCACTAGATCCCGATGAGTTGGCCGATGACGACAGAAGTTGACTCGCGCATGTGGACTCGCGACTCGCTCGCTGAGTTCCTCGAAGTCGAAATGGTGCCGAGGGCTCGTACAACCCTCGAACCCATTCCCTCTGAGCGTGCCCTGTCGGAATCCCTCGGGGTCTCTCGATCCCTTGTCCGCGAGGTGCTCCGCGGCCTTGAACAGCGCGGGCTTATCGAGATCGTGCCCGGCAAGGGCGCCTACGCTCGTCACCCAAGTTCTGCAGGACTCGCTCGGACCATGCGCTCGGTATTGGCGGCCAAGCACTCCGCTCCAGACGACCTCGTAGAGGCGCGAGCCTCCCTCGAGACCCAGACCGCAGCGCTCGCCGCCCTGCGCGCAACGACGTCCGACATCGAAGCGATCTCACGGGCTCTTGACGACTTCGCCTGCGCCGACAGTCTCGCATTGCGTGCCGCCGCGGAGATCTCGTTCCACGCACTCATCGCGCGTGCCTCGCACAATGCCGTGCTGTCGACGATCTTCGACTCCATCAGCACCATGCTCTTCGAGTCAATGATTCGTTCCCTGGCTGACGGCGGCACCCGCTCCAGCGGCGCTGACACCCATCGCGCCATATTCAAGGCAATCGCCGATGGCGATGGCGAAGGCGCCGAAGTCGCCATGCGCAAGCACATCGACACCACCAGTCACCCGCACGTGGATGCAGACGAACGACTCGACCGCCTTGTCGCGGACGTACTCGCGCGCACCTACGGACCTGGGTATGCCCTGGAGGACATCGTTGAAGAGGCACTGCAGAGATACGACAGCGATCGGCCGATTGTGAGAGGCAGCCTACGATGAGGATCGAACGGATTGAGACGGTCCGGCACGAAGACTTCCCCAACCTGCTCTTTGTGCTCGTGCACGGCGACGGCCTCGTCGGCCTCGGTGAGACGTTCTACGCAGCCGAGGCAGTTGAGGCCTACATCCACTCCGTGGCCGCACCCCTGCTCCTCGGTCAGGACGCAAGCCGGATCACCGCGTTGAATCGATCCCTCGAAGGCTATGTCGGCTATTCCGGGAGCGGCATCGAAACGCGTGCGCGCTCGGCCGTCGACATCGCGTTGTGGGATCTCGCAGGACAGCGAGCAGGGCTCCCGCTGCACGATCTCATGGGCGGTCGTACCCGGGATTCGATCC
>CALPZT020000082.1 GCA_943328365.2 Bifidobacterium breve
AATTGCGGGCAGGTCGAGGCGATGACCGCGAACCTCATCTCCATCAATCGGCGATACAAGTGCCACGCCGGAGTGCGGGTCACCGACGTCTAGTCGAGGAGCGCCCAGGAGCGCGAGTTAGGCGTACGCGTGCTCCTGGGCCGGGTAGGTACCTGAAGCGACGTCGGCTGCCCATGACCCGACAGCCTCGGACATGGTCGATCTGAGATCGGCGTAGCGCTTGACGAAGCGCGGCGCGGGGCCATCCGTGAGGCCGCATAGGTCTTGCCACACGATGACCTGGGCATCGGTGCCCCGCCCGGCGCCGATACCGATCGTCGGGATGGTGAGCATGTCGCTCACTCGAGCCGCAAGATCGGCCGGCACGACCTCGAGGACGATCGCTGCCGCACCTGCCGCCTCCATGGCCTTGGCGTCGCGAATGAGCATGTCGCCGCTCTCGCCCCGGCCCTGCACTCGGTAGCCGCCGAAGAGGTTGACCGACTGCGGGGTGAGTCCGAGGTGACCGATGACCGGAACGCCGGCTGCCGCGAGTGCCTCGACCTGAGGAAGAACGAAGGACCCGCCCTCGAGCTTGACTGCGTGAGCGCCCCCGTCTTTCATGAAGATCGCGGCGGTGTGAAGAGCCTGCGCCACAGACTCCTGGTAGGAGCCGAAGGGCAGGTCGGCGATGACGACGGCCCGCTTCGACCCGCGCACGACAGCTCGGACGAGCGGTACCAATTCCTCGACTGTGACAGGCAGGGTGCTGTCGTGACCGTAGACGACCATCGCGGCCGAATCGCCGACGAGAAGGGCCGGTACTCCGGCTTCGTCGAAGATGCCAGCGGTCATCGCGTCATACGCGGTGATCATCGGCCAGCGCTCGCCGCGGAGGGTGGCCTGCGCAAGGTCACGCATGGTCACACGTCGTCCGACGGCAGCGCCGTAGAAGGTGTCTGGGCGATCAGGAACGTCAGGCATGGTCAACTCCGATCTCGAGGCTCCCTGGCGGAGTCCCCGGACGCTGTCAATGATGCCACGTAGGAACCCAAAAGGGGAGGGTTTACCGTTGGCATTTCCGCGACGAGGGGCAGCACATGGATGACACACGCTGGATGACATCTGGCGAAGGCCATCCACGCCGCTGGGCTATCCTCGGGGTCCTCGTGGTGAGCCTGCTCATCGTTGTCCTTGACAACACGGTCCTGAACATCGCGCTTCCGACGATCCAGCATGATCTCGGTGCGACGCAGGGTGAACTCGTCTGGGCCGTCGACTCGTACATCCTCGTGTTCGCCTCGCTGCTCTTCACCTGGGGCGTGATCGGAGACCGAGTCGGTCGCAAGAAGGTCCTGCTCATCGGCCTGAGCATCTTCGGTGCAGCCTCGGCCATTTGTGCGTTCTCAGAGTCCGCCGGAATGCTCATCGGCTTTCGAGCCGTCATGGGGGTCGGTGGGGCCGCGGTCCTTCCAACAACGCTTGCGATCATCACCGTCGTGTTCCCGCCGCACGAGCGGGGCAAGGCGATCGGCGCATGGGCTGGAGCCGTCGGTGCGGCTGTCGCGCTCGGGCCCGTCCTCGGTGGGCTGCTGCTTGAGCATCCGCAGTGGTCGAGTTGGCTCACCCGCAACGACTGGGGCTCGGTCTTCCTCATCAACGTGCCGATCGTCATCATCGGCATCATCGCGATCATTCGCGTCGTGCCCGAGACGAGAAATCCGCAGCCGCGGCGGCTCGATGTCCCTGGCCTCGTCATCTCGGTCGCGGGTCTTGTCCTCCTGATCTACGGGATCATCCACGCCTCGGAGACGAAGGAGTGGCTCGCTGCATCGGTGCTCGTTCCGATCATCGCCGGCATTCTCGTCATCACGCTATTCCTCGTCCTCGAGGCGCGCAGCGATCACTCGAGTTTCGATGTCTCGCTCTTCCGCAATCGCGGCTATGCGGTGAGCCTCGTCGCAGTGAGCCTTTCCTTCTTTGCTCTCTCTGGCATCACGTTCTCACTCCCGTTCTACCTGCAGATCCTGCGCGGCTACAGCACGCTGATTGCGGGGCTGTGCTTCGTTCCCTTCGCTGTCGGCCAGCTGCTCGCCGCACCGCGCAGCGCGAAAATGGTGTCGAAGTTCGGCTACCGCGCAGTCATGACGACCGGCCTCGTTCTCGTCACGCTCTCGCTCCTCGGTCTAGCCCGGCTTCAACTCGATAGCCCCCTGTGGTTCCTGCTGCTCGTGTTCTTCGTCTTCGGCTTCGGCATGGGCAACGTCATCGCCCCCGGGTCGACGGTGATGCAGAATGTGCTCCCGCTCGCGCGGGTGGGCGCCGGGTCGGCAGTGCAGAACACCGTCCGTCAGGTGTTCGGGGCTCTCGGGGTCGCGATCATCGGCACGATTCTCGCAACGCAATACGCAGCCAACGTGGCACCAGTGCTCGACGACCTGCCCGCTGGTGTCCCGGCAGACGTCAAGGATGCGGCAGGCGAATCGATCATCGCAACGGTGGCGGTGCTCGGTGAGGTCGGCGATGCAGGGCTCCCTGCGTCCGCACTCGCCCAGGCTCAGGCGGGGGCGTTCGAGGCCTTCCTCAGCGCCTCGCACGTGACGTCGCTCATCTCGATGACGATCGTGGCAATTGCAGCGATCATCGTCGGCTTTCTGCTGCCGTACATCAGCCCACCCACGAAGCCGATGGAACGCGGTGTCGCTCCGGTGCCGAGCAACCCTGCCGATGAGCTCGTCATCCATGAGGCCGAGTCGTATGGCGAAGAGGTGGTTGGGGAGTACGTCGACGACGGCGGGCCGGCAAAGGAGTAGTTGCAGGTCAGCCCGCTGACTCGCGCCAGCTACGCCTGTCAGCCTGCTGACTCGCGCCAGCCGTTGGTGATCGGCAGCCGGCGATCGCGGCCGAACGCTCGCAGCGAGATCTTCGTGCCCGGCGGGAACTGGCGCCTCTTGTACTCGGCGGCGTCGGTCATGCGCAGGACTCGCTCGACCAGGGCGCGGTCGAATCCCTCGGCGACAAGATCGGCGGCGCCCTTGTCGCCGGAGACGTAGCCCTCGAGGATCGCATCGAGCACGGCATAGTCAGGCAGCGAATCGCTGTCGACTTGCCCGGGCCGCAGCTCGGCACTTGGTGGCTTGTCAATGCTGCTGGGCGGAATCGGGGGAGTCTGGCCCCGCTCCTCGGCAATGGCATTGCGCCAGCGGGCAAGTTCCCACACGAGGACCTTCGAGACATCCTTGATCGGCCCGAAGCCGCCGGCGCTGTCGCCGTAGAGGGTCGAGTATCCGACCGAGAGCTCGCTCTTGTTCCCGGTGGTGAGCACGAGGTGACCCTCCTGGTTGGAGATGCCCATGAGGGTCATGCCGCGCACGCGCGCCTGGAGGTTCTCCTCGGCGAGGCCGGTGAGGGTGAGCGACGCGTGGAACGCCTCGACCATCGGCGCGATTGCGACCGTGCGGATGGAGAGCCCGCAGCGATCCGCGAGATCGTAGGCATCGTCCTTCGAGTGCTCCGACGAATAGACGCTCGGCATCGAGACGCCGAACACGCGCTCCGGGCCGAGGGCATCGCAGGCGATCGCGGCGACGAGCGCCGAATCGATTCCCCCGGAGAGCCCGAGCACGACGCTCGCGAACCCGTTCTTGCGGACGTAGTCGCCCAGACCGAGGACGAGTGCGGAGTAGACCTCCTCGAGGTCCGGCATTCGGGGCGCGATGCCGGGGCGCTCGCTCAGGGCTTCCGGCGAAGGGCTGGCAGTGACGTCGATTGCACTGGCAGGCGCCGCGGACTCCGGAATCTCGAGATCGGCAACCATGAGCACGGGCTGGAACTGCGGAGCCCGCGCGATGACCTCACCGCTCGAGTCGACGATGATGGAATCGCCGTCGAAGACCAACTCGTCCTGAGCGCCGACGAGGTTCACGTAGGCGAGCGTGCAGCCCGCCTCCTGGGCGCGCGACCGGCACAGGGCCAGGCGCGAGTCGTCCTTGCCGCGTTCATAGGGCGAGGCATTCGCGACGAGGAGGAGTCCGGCCTGCGCCACGCGTGCCCACTCGACCGGCCCGCCCGCCTGCCAGAGGTCCTCGCAGATGGCGAGGGAGATCGTGGCCTCGCCGATGCGCAGGAACAGTGGACCGGTGCCGCTGCGGAAATACCGTGCCTCATCGAAGACACCGTAATTCGGCAGGTGGTGCTTGACGTAGGTGGCGATGACCGAGCCGCGATGGATGACGGCAAGTGCGTTGACCGGGGCGGTATCGAAGTCGAGGTAGCCGACGATGCAGATGACCTCGCCGTTGCCGTCGGCATCGATGTCGCGGGAGAGCTGATCGACCGCGGCAGCCGATGCCCGTTGGAATGACGGCCGCAGCGCGAGATCCTCGACCGGGTACCCGGTGAGCACCATCTCGGGGAACGCCGCGAGTTGGACCCCCCGTGCGGCGGCCTCCGCGACGCGGGCGCGAATCTCGCCGGCGTTCCCGGAGAGATCGCCGACCTTCGCGTTGACCTGGGCCAGGGCGATTCGCATGATGGGCACGATGTGGAGGCTACCGAATCCGAGGCCGGCATCCGCGTGCCGGTTAACCCGCTCGTAACACGCCAGGGGCCAGTATGGGAGCGTCAGCGGTCGGCAGGGCAAGGCGTCGAGAGGGTGGGCCATGGACAAGCAGGCTGAATTCGTGCTCCGGACCATCGAGGAGCGGGATATCCGCTTCGTCCGCCTGTGGTTCACCGACGTCCTTGGCACATTGAAATCCGTGGCGATCGCACCCGCGGAGCTTGAGGGAGCCTTCGCCGAGGGCATCGGCTTCGACGGGTCGGCGATCGAGGGCTTCGCCCGCGTCTACGAGTCCGACATGCTCGCGAAGCCCGACCCATCGACCTTCTCGCTGCTCCCGTGGCGCAATGAGGGCCCCGGTGTTGCCCGGCTGTTCTGCGACATCCTCATGCCCGACGGCTCCCCGTCGTATGCCGATCCCAGGTTCGTCCTCCAGCGGACACTCACGAAGGCAGCCGACCTTGGCTTCACCTTCTACACCCATCCCGAGGTGGAGTTCTACCTCTTCAAGGAGCCGCCGGCCCCAGGCCGGCAGCCGATACCGGCCGACAGCTACGGCTACTTCGACAACACCCCGCACGGGGTCGCCCAGGACTTCCGTCGTCAGGCCATCACGATGCTCGAGCAGATGGGCATCTCGGTCGAGTTCTCCCACCACGAGGGGGGCCCGGGCCAGCAGGAGATCGACCTGCGCTACGCCGATGCGCTCACCACCGCAGACAACCTCATGACCTTCAAGCTCGTCATCCAGGAGGTTGCGCTCGAGCAGGGTCTCTTCGCGTCGTTCATGCCCAAGCCATTCCGCGATCATCCGGGAAGCGGCATGCATACGCACCTGTCGCTGTTCGAGGGCGATCGCAACGCCTTCTTCGAGGCGGGCGCCGAATACCAGCTTTCGAAGGTCGCCCGCTCGTTTATCGCCGGCCTCATCACGCATGCGCCGGAGATCACGGCGGTCACGAACCAGTGGGTGAACTCCTACAAGCGACTCGCGGGCGGGGCGGAGGCGCCCGCATGGGTCTGCTGGGGTCACAACAACCGGTCCGCGATGATCCGCGTGCCGATGTACAAGCCGGCGAAGGGCAACAGCACGCGCATCGAGGTGCGCTCCCTCGACAGCGCGACGAACCCCTACCTCGCCTTCGCGGTGCTCCTCGCCGCCGGGCTCAAGGGCATTGAGGAAGGGTACGAATTGCCCGCCGGTGCCGAGGATGATGTCTGGGCGCTCACGCCGTCCGAGCGCCGGGCCATGGGCATGAAGCCGCTCCCGTCCAGCCTCAATCAGGCGATCACCGCCATGGAGCGATCCGAGCTTGTCGCCGAGACCCTCGGCGAGCATGTCTTCGATTTCTTCCTGCGCAATAAGCAGGCTGAATGGGAGGAGTACCGACGCCAGGTGACGCAGTGGGAGCTGGACCGCTACCTTCCCTTGCTGTGAGCATTTCTGACCCGACCATGCACCCGACCGTCCTCGTCGTGCAGAACGACGCGACTGATCCGCCGCTGCTCGCGGGGGAGTGGCTCGGTGAGGCAGGCCTGCGGCTGTCGGTGCTCAATGCCTGGTCAGGTGAACCAGTGCCGCACATGGTTCCTCCCGGAGTCTGCGGAATCCTCGTTCTCGGAGGCGCCCCGAATGCGCACGACGATGCCCGTGCTCCGTGGCTCGCTGATGTGCGGGCTCTCATCGCCGATGCCGTGTCGGGGGATGTCCCCGTCCTCGGCCTCTGCCTCGGCGGCCAGTTGCTCGCAGCCGCTCTCGGCGGACGCGTTGAGCTCAGCCCGGTCACGGAGGTCGGCCTTGTCTTTGTCGAGATGACTGAGGCGGGGCTCACCGATCCGCTCACCTCGCAATTGCAGGCACCGGGCGATCGAATCCCGGCGACCCAATGGCATCAGGATCACATCACCGAACTGCCCGACGGCGCAGTCGTGCTCCTCACTAATCCGGCGTGCCGGGTGCAGGCGTTCAAAGTCGGCGGTAGCGCCTACGGACTGCAGATGCACCCTGAGGTCGATGCCGATGCGTTTGATGAGTGGTCGACCGAGCAGGACGATGCACTCGAGCGCTCTGGCCGCACAGGCGAGCAGGCGGCTGCCGAGGTCCGCGGGGCGCAGGGAGCGCTCGTGTCGGCATGGCGCCCGATGATCTTGGGCTGGGGCGCCCTGGTCTGGGCATACGCGACCGATCGGCGCTGACGATGACGAGCGATGCTGCCCTTGCGCGCTACGGCTTCGTCGATCTCGACCGGGCGCAGCGCATCCTGGCGGCGGATGCATTCCTCCCCTTCACTCAGGCAGTCGAGTCGGACGCCCCCATCCTCGAAAGCCTCGGTGCCGCGGCTGATCCTGATCAGGCGCTGCTGTTGCTGAGCCGGCTGCTCGATGCCTGCGATGCGCCGGCGCGACGGCGGGTGACCTCGGCACTCCTCGCGGACGAGGACCTGCGCGGACGGCTCTTCGA
>CALPZT020000083.1 GCA_943328365.2 Bifidobacterium breve
AGCCAGACGTCGCAGCCCGGATAGAGCAGCGTTGCCATCGTCATGTCGTAGTTGGGCAGGAAGACGATTCGATGCCGGACATCGGCGGAGTCGGCGAATTCGACGAGCTCCTGGATGAGCCGCTTGCCGCCATCGTCGGCCGGGTGGGACTTGCCAGCGACGACGAGCTGGATGGGCCGCTCGGGATCGAGGAGCAGGGCGCGCAGCCGGTCCTGGTCGCGGAGCATGAGCGTGAGTCGCTTGTACGACGGCACTCGCCGGGCGAAGCCGATGGTGAGGATGTCGGGGTCGAGAACCGAGTCGATCCAGCCGAGTTCAGCCACGGCCGCACCGCGTGCGAGCCAGGAGTCGCGCAGGCGTCCGCGAGTCATCGCGATGAGCTGCTCGCGCAGCTGGCGCTTCACAGACCAGAGGTGCTCGTCGGAGGTATTGGCGATGGTTTCCCAGCCCTCCGCTCCATTGATCGGCTCGATGCCGGAGCCCGTGCCGGCAAGATCCCGAATCTCGCGCGCGACCCAGGTGGGGGCATGCACCCCGTTCGTGATCGAGGTGATCGGGACGTCAGCCGGGTCGAAGCCGGGCCAGAGGCCGGCGAACATCCCGCGCGACACCTCGCCGTGGAGCAGGCTCACGCCATTCGCGCGCTGGGCGAGCCTCAGGCCCTGCAGTGCCATGTTGAAGACATTGGGATCACCGTCCGCGAAGGACTCGGCCCCGAGCTCGAGGATGCGCTCGACCGGGACGCCGACCTCGGCGTTCTCGCCGCCGAAGTACTGCTCGATGAGATCACGCGGGAATCGGTCGATACCTGCGGGAACCGGCGTGTGGGTGGTGAACACCGTGCCGGCGCGGCAGGCTTCGAGAGCCTGATCGAAGTCGAGCCCGCCATGGCCTTGGACGAGCTCACGGATGCGCTCGATGCCGAGGAAGCCTGCGTGGCCCTCGTTCATGTGGAAGACCTCCGGCGCTGCGGCACCGGTGATGCGGGTGAACACGCGGATCGCCCGCACGCCGCCGATGCCCAGCAGCATCTCCTGCTGCAGGCGATGCTCACCTCCTCCGCCGTACAGACGGTCGGTTACCTCGCGCTCGGCTGCGGCGTTCTCCTCGACGTCGGAGTCGAGGAGGAGGAGCGGCACGCGCCCTACCTGCGCGACCCAGATTCGTGCGGTGATGCGGCGTCCGCCTGGTATTCCGAGCGAGATCTTGGCAGGGGTTCCGTCGGCCTCGCGGAGCAGCGACACCGGGCTGCCATCCGGATCGCAGACCGGGTAGTGCTCAAGCTGCCAGCCATCACGGGAGAGGGACTGGCGGAAATAGCCGGCCCGGTAGAACAGGCCGATGCCGATGATCCGGACGCCGAGGTCGCTCGCGGTCTTCAGGTGGTCGCCCGCGAGGATCCCGAGGCCGCCGGAGTACTGCGGCAGGGCTCCGGTGACGCCGAACTCGGGCGAGAAGTAGGCGATACCAGCAGGGGCGTCCGAGCCCAGGGTCTGGTACCAGCGATCGGATGCGAGATACGCATGCAAGTCGTCGCGGCAGCGACCAACCCAGCCGACGAAGCCCTCGTCGCTCGCGAGCTCGGCGAGCCGCTCGGCGGTGACCTCGCCGAGCATTCGGACCGGGTCCTCGCCGGACGCCGACCACAGGCCGGCATCGATTGCGGCGAACAGGTCGCGGGTCTCGGGGTGCCACGACCAGCGCAGGTTCGTCGCGAGCTCCTCGAGCGGGGCCAGCGGCGCGGGCAGGACCGTGCGGACGGTGAATCGTCGAATCGCTCTCACGGACGAACCCTAGCCTGCCTGATAACGCTTGCATGTGCTCCATGCCGTGAACGCCCAGGATTTCTGCCCGATTCTTGCGTAATCCTGCAACTTCTTGCTCATTTGTCCCATTGACCTGCTCAGACGCCGCCCCCGGCCCTACTGTGGACCCCACCATGACAGCTTCACACGACATGACAGCCTCGAACGACATGACAGGCTCGAGCGATATGACGGCCACGGACAGCGCAACGGCCCCTTCTTCGCCAGGCCCACTGCCGACGCTGCTCGCCGGCCGCTTCCCGATCACCGATGTGAGCCCGTGCGTCCACGGCGGGCGCCGTCCTGCAGCGGCGGCCGTCGGCGAGGCCATCCCCGTGAAGGCCACGTGCATCAGGGAGGGCCACGATTCCCTCGGCGTTCATGTCGTGCTGCGCCAGCCCGACGGCGGCGAGCACGCGCGGGTACGAATGACCCCCACCGGCGACGGACTCGACGGCTGGGCCGCGATGATCCGGCCCGATGCGATGGGCGACTGGACCTTCGACATCGAAGCCTGGTCAGATCCGTGGGGCACATGGGAGCACCGAGCCGCCATCAAGATCCCCGCCGGCATCGATACCGAGCTCGAGTTCGAGGAGGGCGCCCTCCTCCTCGAACGAGCCGCAGCAGCCGGCGGCATGCCGACTCCACCGGCATCGCGCGAACTGCTCCTCGCCGCTGCCCGGACCATGCGCACCCGATCACTTCCGGTGCCGGTGCGTCTCTCAGCGAGCACCGATCCGCGCATTGCCGCTGTACTCAGTGCCTATCCGATACGCGAGGGCGTGACGGTGAGCGGGCCGTGGCCCCTGCGTGTTCAGCGCCGGCGTGCGCTCGTCGGCTCCTGGTACGAGTTCTTCCCCCGCAGCGAGGGAGCCTCGCTCGATCCACCGCGCTCAGGAACCTTCGCCACCGCGACCGCGAGGCTGGCGGCCATCGCCGAGATGGGGTTCGACGTCGTCTACGTCCCTCCCGTCCACCCCATCGGGACTCTCAACCGCAAGGGTCCGAACGGAACGCTCACGCCCAAGCCGGGCGATCCTGGTTCACCGTGGGCCGTCGGGTCGAAGGACGGCGGTCACGACGCCGTCCATCCAGACCTCGGCACCATCGACGACTTCGACCGCTTCGTCGCGGCAATTGCCGACCTCGGCATGGAGATCGCCCTCGACCTCGCGCTCCAGGCCGCCCCAGACCATCCGTGGGTTGCCGAGCACCCGGAGTGGTTCACGACGCGCGCCGACGGCACCATCGCCTACGCCGAGAACCCACCGAAGAAGTACCAGGACATCTACCCTCTCAACTTCGACAATGACCCGGAGGGCCTGTATGCCGAGGTCGAGCGGGTCGTCCGGTTCTGGGTGTCGCATGGAGTCCGGATCTTCCGGGTCGACAACCCGCATACGAAGCCGGTGTGGGTGTGGGACCGCCTCATCCCCGCCATCAACGCAACCGACCCGGACGTGATCTTCCTCGCCGAGGCATTCACCCGGCCGCCGATGATGCGGGCGCTCGCGGAGGCGGGGTTCCAGCAGAGCTACACCTACTTCACCTGGCGCAATGCGAAGGACGACCTCGAGTCCTACAGCCGCGAGCTCGCCGGGCCCGCCGCCGCCTCGATGCGCCCGAACATGTTCACGAACACGCCAGACATCCTCCCGGAGTACCTCCAGTACGGGGGCCCCGCGGCTTTCGCCATCAGGGCCGTCCTCGCCTCGACCCTCTCCCCCACGTACGGCATCTACAGCGGATTCGAACTGTACGAGCATGTGTCATTGCGCCCGGGCAGCGAGGAGTACCTCGATACCGAGAAATTCCAGTACCGGCCGCGCAACTGGGCCGCGGCGTCAGCGAGCGGTCACACGCTCGCCCCGCTCCTGACACAACTCAACAGGTGGCGCCGCGACCACCCGGCGCTGCAGGACCTGCGGTCCCTCGTATTTCACCGAACCGACAACCCCAATCTCATCGCCTTCTCCAAGCATGATCAGGGCGACCTCATGCTCGTCGTCTGCACCCTGGAGTCCTACCGCCCCCAGCAGGGGCAGGTCTTCTGGGACATGCCGACCCTCGGCCTCTCCTGGGATGACCGCTTCATCGCCCACGATCTCGTCACCGACCAATGCTGGACATGGGGCCAGAACTGCTTCGTCCAGCTCCGTCCCCTCGAGCAGGTCGCCCACATCGTGCACGTGCCGCGTGACTAGCAGCACCCGATCCCGGATCGAGGAGCATCGATGAGCGACCCCACCCCAGTTTCAGCGCTCGAACTCGGTCGCGTCGTCGACGGCTCCCATCACCACCCGCACGGGATCCTCGGCCCCCACGCCCACGGGGGCGCCGTCACCGTCCGCGTGCTTCGTCCCCTCGCCGACAGCGTCACCGTCGTGACTCCCGACGCACGCATTCCCCTGCGACACGAATACCGCGGCATCTGGTGCGGCGTCATCGAGTCGCCCGAGATTCCGCACTACACGATCGAGGTCGAGTACGCCGGCAGCACCGTCCCCGCCGACGACCCCTACCGATTCCTCCCCACGCTCGGCGAGGTCGATCTTCATCTCATCGGCGAGGGCCGCCATGAGGAGCTCTGGAAGGTGCTCGGCTCGCACGTGCGCGAGTACGCGACCCCGTTCGGGCCGATCAGCGGAGTCTCGTTCGCGGTCTGGGCACCGAACGCGCTGGGCGTTCGCATCGCCGGCGACTTCAACTTCTGGGACAGCACCGCCCATCCGATGCGCTCCCTCGGCTCGACCGGCATCTGGGAGCTGTTCATCCCCGGCATCGGCGACGGCGCGGTGTACAAGTTCCAGATCCTCGGACGCGACGGTGCGTGGCGCGAGAAGGCCGACCCCTACGCGTTCGCGACCGAGATCCCGCCCGCGAACGGCTCCATCGTCTTCACGCCGGCATATCGCTGGCGGGACGATGCGTGGCTCGCAGACCGTGCCGCGAACGACCCCCACCGGCGGCCCATGAGCATCTACGAGGTGCATCTCGGATCATGGCGGCAGGGGCTCACCTATCGCGACCTCGCAGTCGAGCTCACCGAGTACGTCCGCACTGCCGGCTTCACGCACGTCGAGTTCCTGCCCGTGGCCGAGCACCCGTATGGCCCGTCCTGGGGCTACCAGGTGACGTCCTACTTCGCGCCGACCTCGCGTTTCGGATCTCCCGACGACCTGCGCTACCTCATCGACACACTGCATGGGGCGGGCATCGGCGTCATCGTCGACTGGGTGCCGGCTCACTTCCCGAAGGACGACTGGGCCCTCGCCCGATTCGACGGCACCCCGTTGTACGAGCATCCCGACCCGATGCGGGGCGAGCACCCCGACTGGGGCACCTACGTGTTCGACTTCGGCCGCCGCGAGGTCCGCAACTTCCTCGTCGCCAATGCCGTGTTCTGGCTCGAGGAGTTCCATGTCGACGCACTTCGGGTCGATGCGGTCGCGTCGATGCTCTACCTCGACTACTCGCGAAAGGCCGGCGAGTGGCAGCCCAATGAGTTCGGGGGGCGCGAGAACCTCGAGGCCGTCGCCTTCATCCAGGAGATGAATGCGACCGTCTACCGCCGGGTGCCCGGCATCATGACGATCGCGGAGGAGTCGACCGCCTGGCCGGGCGTGACCCAGCCGACCGCCTCAGGCGGCCTGGGGTTCGGGCTCAAGTGGAACATGGGCTGGATGCACGACTCGCTCGGCTACATCGAGCACGAGCCCGTCCACCGCCAGTACCACCACGGCGAGATGACCTTCTCGATGGTCTACGCCTACAGCGAGCGCTTCATCCTGCCGATCTCCCACGATGAGGTCGTGCACGGCAAGGGGTCGCTCGTCGCCCGCATGCCCGGCGACCGCTGGCAGCAGCTCGCGAACCTGCGCGCCTACCTCGGCTACATGTGGGCTCACCCCGGCCGCAAGCTGCTCTTCATGGGCTCGGAGTTCGCCCAGTCAAGCGAATGGAACAGCGATGCAAGCCTGGACTGGTGGCTCGCCGACTTCGACGAGCACGCCGGGGTCAGCGCAGCCGTCAGCGACCTCAATCGGGTCTATCGCGACACCCCTGCCCTGTGGCAGCGCGACGACGAGCCGGGCGGCTTCGAGTGGATCAATGCCAATGACGCGAGCTCGAATGCGTTCACCTGGCTGCGCTGGGACGACGCCGGTAACTGCGTCGCGGTTGCCTCGAATCTCTCGCCCGCGCCCCGCGATTCGTATCGCATCGGCCTGCCGTTCGCCGGTCGCTGGACCGAGATCATGAATACCGACTCCGCGATCTACGGCGGCAGCGGCATGGGCAACGAGGGTGAGGTACAGGCGGTGCCGGAGGTCTGGGACGACCGTCCGGCCTCGGCGGCAATCGTCCTGCCACCACTGTCGACCGTCTACCTAGAGTTCAAGCGCACCAACTAGCTCACCAACAGCACACACACCCGCCCTCCACCATCTTGCCCAGAATCCGGGCCAGATCAACGAATCACCTCGAAATACCAGCCGATTCGTGCATCCTGCCCAGATTCTGGGCGAGATGCGTGGTGGGGGGTTTTGGCTAGAAGAGGGCGTTCGCCAGTGCGATCCGCGCGGGGGCCACGGCCGGGTCGTCGTCGGCCATGAGGAAGAACTCGAGGAGCCGAGCCCGCGCGAAGCTTCGATCGTCACCGGTCGTCACTCGAATGCATTCGATGAGACGGCTGAACGCCGCCTGCCAGTTCCCCTCGAGGACATCGAGGTCCGCGGCAACCGCAGCGGCTTGGACATCGGACGGCGCCGCCGCGGCAGCAGTGCGGGCCTGAAGTGGATCGACGCCCTCCATCCGGCGGTAGAGGCCCACCATCGCGAGGCCCGCCTGCGCATCCGCATCCGCCGCGTTCACGTCCAGGAGTGCGCGGTACGCGAGTTCGGCGGCCTCCCAGTCACCGGCCTCGACGGCATTGAACGCTGCTTCCATCCGCGGGTCGATGGTCTCCTCGACCTCATCGACCTCTGCGACCTCACCCTCGGCGTCGCCAAGCGACCCGGTGACACCCTGCTCCGCAGCGAGCGCGAGCAGCTGATCGAGCACCTGCCGGATCTGCGCCTCCGGGTACGCCCCCTGGAAGAGCGGGATCGGCTG
>CALPZT020000084.1 GCA_943328365.2 Bifidobacterium breve
CGCTTGACGACGCCCTCGGCGAATACCGCCTGATCTTCACCCATGGGCAGGACCCTATCGATCGATGGACTGCGAGACGATTCGGTATCGACCGGCAAGGGCGCCGAGGACTTCCTCGCAGTGGCTGTGCCCGCGCGTCTCCATCTGCACGACGATGTCGACCTCGGCGACCCCGAGCCCGGCGTCGAGGCGGTCATGCTGCACCTCGAGGACATTCGCCTGCAGGTCCTTCACCTCGGCGAGCAGCCTCGCCAGCGAGCCCGGCCTGTCAGGGACCCGAACGGTGACCGTGAGGTAGCGGCCCGCGGCGGCGAGGCCGTGCCGGATGATCCGCATGAGCAGCAATGAGTCGACGTTGCCACCCGACACCACGACCGCGACGGGCGGCTCGAAGGATTTCGGATTGGCGAGCACGGCTGCGGTAGCTGCGGCCCCGGCCGGCTCGACGAGGAGCTTCGCGCGCTCGAGGAGGAGGAGCACAGCCCGGGAGATCTCGTCCTCGGTCACCGTCTCGATGTCATCGACGAGATCGCGGACGATCGCGAACGGCACCGCGCCTGGACGTCCGACGGCAATGCCATCGGCCATCGTCGACATGTGCTCGAGCGCAACCGGGTGACCGGCTGCCAGCGAACCCGGGTAGGCCGCTGCGTCCTGGGCCTGCACTCCGACGATCCGGACATCAGGTCGCTGAGACTTCACGGCCATCGCGATGCCGGCAAGCAGGCCACCGCCGCCGGTGCACACGACGATCGTCCGGACATCCGGGACCTTCTGGAGAATCTCGAGCCCGAGGGTGCCCTGGCCCGCGACGATGTCGCGATGGTCGAACGGGTGAATGAGGACGGCTCCGGTCTCGTCGCCGTACGCCATGGCCGCCATGAGTGCCTCGTCGATCGTCGAGCCGGCGAATCGCACGTCAGCGCCGTAGGCGAGGGTCGCCTGCACCTTCGGGATGGTGGCGCCTTCGGGCATGAACACGGTCGCCCGTACGCCGAGAAGCTGGGCGGCGAGCGCCACTCCCTGCGCATGATTGCCGGCACTCGCGGCAACGACGCCCCGCCCCCGCTCCTCATCCGTGAGGAGCGAAATCCGGTTGTAGGCGCCGCGGATCTTGAAGGACCCAGCGCGCTGGAGGTTCTCGGTGATGAGATGCACCCGGCCGCCGACCCGGTCATCGAGCCATCGCGCACCGGCCACGGGCAGTTCGCGAATGACACCAGCCAATCGCCCGGCTGCAGCCTCGATGTCCTCGAGCTTCACGGGCTCTGGCGCGGTCAGGCTGTCGGGGCTCATGAGCCCGATCCTTGCACCGGCTTCTTCCCCGCGAGGGCACGTTGCTCTGAAAGCCGCGCGAGGGATGCCGCCCTCCTCCCAGCATGCCCCGACGAGCCGCCATCGCCCCTGACACCGCCGGTGTAGCCGGCCCAAGACCCGCGAGCCTTGGAGGTGCTTCGATGGAAATCACCGATCTCGGCGGCCTTCTCGCGCAGGACGAGCGACGTGTCTGCTCCGTCCGGCTCCACCGGTGCCCGGTGGGCCTGCGCGGTCGCGGCCTCGCGTGCCTCGGTCAGTCGCTCCGAGATTCTCGGGACGAACGCGCGGTAGAACGCAACGCGCGCGGTCTGCGCCGTGTGCTGCTTCGTCACCCGGCGGGAGCGTCCGCCTGAGCTCACGACTGCCTCATACGTCTCGTTTCGCCAGGGGCCGACACTGAGCCAGGTCTGAGCGGCAGCGGTCATCTGCACGGCAAGCGAGGAGAAGAGAGCATTGACGACATCGAGGTCGGACGGCATCCCGTAGGCAAGGACGAAGGTGGAATCCGAGGCGATATCGACCTTCGCATCATTCGCCTGCGACACCGCGATGAACAGCGCGATGAGATGGCGATTCGCCCGCCGGCCCTTCTCGCCGATGACGACCGTGCGCATCTCGGGCTGCTCCCGCTGCTCCTTCTTCGCGGTGCGCGACCGCGCCATGGCGAGGTCGATGCTTGCCGCCGTCGCAAGGGATTGCGCCTTCATCAGGTAGGCGTCGGCCTCCTCGGCGTTATCGGTGCGCTCCGCCTTGGCGAGCAGGGCGGCGATCCTGTCAATCGACATGGGCGGGAACCACCAGGCCCTTCGACTCGTAGCAGCGGCGCAGGAGGAGCGCCGACTCCGGTGCCTGGGCTCGCTCGACGAGCGCCACGAGCGCAGCCCTGAACTGCGCCCCGTGGGCGGGCTCCTTCGACAGCGCATTGAGGTGGTGGGCGAACTCGTGCAGCAGCACCGACTCCCGGCACGCCCAAGGCGCAGTCATGGGGATCGCAATGACACCTGCTGAATAGTGCGCCCGCGCCTTGCCCTTCCGATGCCTCACCGTCACTGATGGCACGCCCGGGTGCATCGTCGCGAGGTGCTCGACATAGCGCTCGACCGCCTCAAGGGATCCGAATCGGGTCTGGACGGGCAACTGCAATCGCGAGCCGAAGAAGTCGATGGGGCCGCCTCGATCGATCGCGGCCGTCCACTGGTCCTCGGCCGCGTAGACAGCCGCACGATCGGCATCGCGTTGCACCGTGGTACCTGCCATCACACCTCCCCTCGGGATACCGAGGATAAGGTCACGGGGTGGGTCCTGTTACTCGCCTGCAGGGCGCCATCAGAAACACGCCGATGCTGCGTGATCTTCCTCGCGAGGTCGCGGTCCTGTCTGCTGTCGCATTCTGCGTCGCGCTCGGCTTCGGAATCCTCGCGCCGGCCCTCCCGGTGTTCGCGCGGACCTTCGACGTCACCGCTCTTCAGGCCAGCGCCGTCATCTCGGTGTTCGCGCTCGTCCGCTTCGTCACCTCACCGGTATCCGGCGTCATGGTCGACCGCTGGGGCGAGCGCATCGTCCTCGCCACCGGACTCGCGATCGTCGCGGTATCCAGTGCCGCTGCCGGGTTCTCGCAGACCTACGTCCAACTGCTCGTGCTCCGCGGCGTTGGCGGGCTCGGCTCGTCGATGTTCACCGTTTCTGCGCTTGCCCTCCTCCTACGCGTCGTCCACTCCTCCCAGCGCGGACGCGCCGCAGGCGCCTTCCAGGGCGGCTTCCTGCTCGGCGGCGTCGCCGGCCCGGCGGTGGGCGGCATCGTCGTCGCGTGGTCGATACGTGCACCCTTCTTCGTCTATGCGGCGGCCCTCGGATTGGCCTCGATCGTCGCGGCTGTGTTCCTCGCAAAGGCACGCCTGGCCGAGCGGGAGAAGGAGGTCTCGCATGGCGAGGCCGGCAAGCTCGAGCGACTGCGCGAGGCCATGCGGGATCGCGGCTACCGCGCGGCCCTCGGTGTGAGCCTTGTCACCGGATTCGTCGTGTTCGGCATGCGGTCGTCCGTGGTGCCGTTGTTCATCACCGAGGGCATGGATAAGAGCGCCTCCCTCGTCGGCATCGGTTTTCTCGTTGCCGCCGGATGTCAGGCCGTCCTCCTGCTGCCGGCTGGCCGCATGGCCGACACCGAAGGCCGGCGCAAGGCGATGCTCATCGGCACGGTCGCGACCTCTGTCGGGATGGTTATTCTCACGGCTGCCGATGTCGCCTCAAACGGCTGGGGAACCGCCGCCGTCGCCGCGACCGCCCTCTTCCTGCTCGCCATGGCCATTCAGGGGGCTGCAGGGGCATTCCTGGCGTCTGCGCCGGCTGCAGTCGTCGGCGATGTCGTGGGTGGCCGAAAGGGGGGCGTTGTCGTCGCGACCTTTCAGATGATGTCCGATCTCGGAGCCGTGCTCGGACCACTCGTGGCAGGCGTGCTCGTCGACATGTTCGATTTCGACTGGGCATTCGCAGCGGGTTCGGCATTGAGCGTCGGAGCGGTTATGTTGGTTCTCGTGATGCCGGAGACCCTGCATCGCACGACCGCATCCGACCGAGAAAGACCCGAGGAGAACGTTTCGTGACCGACCTGCCCCCACAGACTGCTGTTCACCCGCGCAAGTGGTGGATCGTGGCCGTGACCGCCGGCGTCACCTCGCTCGGCATCGTGGCAGCGGCAGGCATCTTCTCGGCGAGCGCATGGTCCTCACCCCATCGCGACATCACTGCTGGCAGCGGAGCCGTGGGCGCACTCGACATCAACCTCGGGCCCGTCCCCCAGCAGGCTGTCGTCACAGACGAGCAATTCCAGACCGAGATCGACAACATCGTCTTCATCCTCGCCGATGATCTCGACTGGGCCACGTTCCGCCAGGTGCCCCGGCTCAATGCCCTGCAGTCGAAGGGCACCACCTTCACGAACACCACCGTCACCGACTCGCTGTGCTGCCCCTCGCGCGTGTCGATCCTGCGCGGCCAGTACGTCCACAACCATAAGGTCGTCTCGAACGAACCTGCGTCCGGCGGCGGCTGGCCGACGTTCTACCGACTCGGCGAGGAGAAGGACTGCCTGCCCACCTGGCTCTCGGCCAAGGGCGTCCAGACCGCGTTCATGGGCAAGTACCTCAATGCCTACCCCGATGGCGCGAAGAACCCTGCATACGTTCCCCCTGGCTGGGACCGCTGGGTCGTCCCGGTCACGCAGCCCGAGATGTACCGCGGATACGGCTACACCCTCAACATCGATGGCACCTTGAAGACGTACGGGAGCAAGCCCAAGGACTTCCTCGGCGATGTCCTCGTCGGCGAGGCGTCCCAGTACATCAGCTCGGCTCGCGAGCCGTTCTACCTCCAGCTCAGCCTCACGAACCCGCACCGACCCTCTCCCGTCGCTGTCCGGCATCTGGAGAGCAACAAGTACGCGGCCATTCCTCGCTCGAAGGGGTTCAACGCCGCGGGTCTGAATGAGCCGGCTTGGCGCAGCGGCCTCAGCGCACTTGGGCCACGGCGGCTGGCCTCGCTGGACAAGCGGTGGCGCGAGCGCGTGCAGTCCGCAGAGACCGTGGCCGATGCGTACGACGCCGTCGTGGCTGCCCTGACCAAGGCAGGAAAGCTCGATCGCACCCTCATCGTCATCGGCTCCGACAACGGGTATCACTCCGCAGTCAGGCGCCTGCCCCCGGGCAAGCGCACCCCGTATCTCGAGGACACCGTCGTGCCGTATGTCTTCATCGGACCTGACGTCGCGGCAGGCGTGAAAGTGCCGTCGATGACCTCGACGATCGACCTCGGCCCGACCTTTGCCGCGCTTCTCGGCACGCAGGCCCCGCAGTGGACCGACGGCCGATCCCTCGTGCCGTTCCTGGCTCGCGGCTCCGACGAGGATTGGCGCACCGGGGTGATCTCGGAGAGCATGTCGCAGGCCCGGCCCGGCGACCCTGACTACGAGACCCTCAAGCCGCCGCGGTTCACCGCCCTGCGCACCGAGCAGTGGGTCTACGTCGAGTACGAGGACGGCACGAAAGAGCTCTATGACCGGGCCACCGACCCCGACGAGCTCGACAATGTGCTGCCGACGGCCGACCCCGAACTCGTGAAGTCGCTGAACCGCCAGCTGGTCGCGCTGCGAGCCTGCGCCGGCCCGACCTGTCGGGTAGCCGACGCCCTCCCCAACTAACCCACCCAACCCTCCACATCTGGCCCAGAATCTGGGCGAGATGAATGAACAGGGCTATTTCTTCAGCCGATTCGTTCATCCTGTCCAGCCGCCATGAATTGGGCGTTCCGGGACGAGTGCCGCCTGTGCTCCCGATGCGCGCGAGCCGCGCCCGCACTGCTGGACAAGATGAACGAATGAGCCGTGTTCGGGGGGCTATTTCTTCAGGCGGCCCAGAATCTGGGCGAGATGAAGGGTGGCGGTTTGGCTAGGCGAGGGCTTGCTCGAGATCTGCAACCAGGTCCTCGAGGGTTTCGATCCCGACCGATAGCCGGATGAGGTCGGACGGCACCTCGAGCGGGCTGCCAGCCGCCGACGCGTGCGTCATGCGCCCGGGGTGCTCGATGAGCGACTCCACGCCGCCGAGCGACTCACCAAGGGTGAAGACCTTCGTGCGGCCGCACACAGCGACTGCGTGCTCTTCGCCACCACTCACCCGGAATGAGATCATGCCGCCGAAGTCGCGCATCTGGCGCTTCGCGACCTCGTGGCCCGGATGCATCGCGAGCCCGGGCCACATGACCTGGACGACCGACGGGTGGTTGATGAGGACGTCGACGATCGCCCGCGCATTCGCGCAGTGACGGTCCATTCGGACGCCGAGTGTCTTGATGCCGCGCAGGACGAGCCAGCTGTCGAATGGCCCGGCGATGGCTCCCATGGCGTTCTGGTGGAACCGCAACTGCTGGACAAGCGCGGCATCGGTGGCGACGAGCGCGCCGCCGATGACGTCACTGTGACCGCCGAGGTACTTCGTCGTGCTGTGAACGACGATGTCGGCGCCCAGGGCGATCGGCTGCTGCAGGTAGGGCGAGGCGAAGGTGCTGTCGACGACGAGCAGGGCGCCCGCCGCATGCGCCACCCCGGCCAGCGCGGCGATGTCGGCGATGTTGAGCAACGGGTTGGTCGGTGTCTCGATCCAGACGAGCTTCGTGCGCCCGGGGATGATGGCCGCCGCGACGGCAGCAGGGTCGGTGACGTCGGCCGGGGTGTGGTCGACTCCCCAGGGGCCGGCAACCTTCGAGAAGAGCCGGTAGGTGCCGCCATAGGCGTCGTTCGGGATGACCGCGTGGTCGCCGGGACGGCACACCGTGCGAATGACCGTGTCCTCGGCCGCGAGGCCCGAGGCGAAGGCGAGGCCCGCCGCATCGAGTACGCCGGGTGCTTCGAGGGCCGCGAGGCACTCCTCGAGCGCCGTGCGGGTCGGATTGCCGCTGCGCGAGTACTCGTACCCGCCGCGTAGCCCACCGACTCCGTCTTGGGCATAGGTCGAGACCTGGTAGATCGGCGGCACGACGGCCCCCGTCAGCGGATCTGGCTCCTGGCCGGCATGAATCGCGCGCGTGTCGAATCCACTCATGCGTCGTACC
>CALPZT020000085.1 GCA_943328365.2 Bifidobacterium breve
GACCGCGTCCACTTCACCGAGCAGGTGTCCCATCAGGGCGAGTCCGGCCAGATTCGTCCCGACATGATCGTCCACCTGGCTTCCGACCGGAGCGTCGTCGACGATGCGAAGGTCCCGCTCAACGCCTTCCTCGAGGCCGAGCGCAGCACCGATGAGGCCGCAACGAATACGCTCATGAAGCAGCACGCGGCCGACGTCGTCCGGCATATCGATGCCCTTCAGGGCCGCGAGTACCAGCGCTTCGTGCCCCAGAACTGCGAGTTCATCGTGATGTTCCTGCCATCTGAGTCCCTCCTCGAGGCCGCGCTCGATGCCCGACCAGACCTCCTCGATTACGCGTTCGCACGCAACATCGTGCCGGCAACCCCGACCACCCTGTTCGCCCTGCTGCGCACGGTCAGCCTCTCGTGGCGACAGGAGCGGCTCGCGAAGCATGCTGAGGAGATTCAGCAGCTCGGCCAGGAGCTGCACGCCCGACTCTCGACGATGGCCGGGCACTTCGCGAAGGTCGGCACCTCCCTCGACGCCGCAGTGAGCAACTACAACAAGGCGGTCGGGTCCCTTGAGACCCGGGTGCTCGTGACCGCCCGCGCCTTCAATGAGTTCGGGGTCACTGATGCCCAGCTCCCCGAAATCCCGGTTCTCACCGAGCGAGCACGCTCACTCAGCGCCCCGGAGCTGACCGACGCGGAGATCGCTTCGGGCCATGCTGCACCGATTGAGCGCGCAGGTTGAGTAGCCTAGGTACGTGAGCGAAGGCTTTGGCGCGGTGCGAGATGTATCGGACGACGACGCCTACGACCGGCTCTTCCGGCCCGAACCGGAGCATGAACTCCACAATTCGTACGCCACCCCCAGTCTCGTCCCCGAGCCCGTCGTGGCCCCGGCTGGCCGAAACCTTGTCGACACTGGCCGGCTTTTCCGCAGCGTCCATGCTGAGGCAGCAGCCCCCGCGCTCGAGGCAGTCCCCGCAGCCGAGGTACCCCACCTGCGCACCCTGCGCCTGGAGGTCAGCGAGCCGGTCGCCCCGATTCTCTCCACCCGCGCTTTCGAGCCGATGCCGACAGACGACCGGTTCGACGACGAGGTCGTTGCTGCTGCGGTCTCGGTGGAGCCTCGGCCCGTTCTGCCGCCCCTCGAAGACGAAGCCCTCGAACCAGCGTCCATCTTGATCGTCCGCGAACCCGAGTCGGTTGTTGACGCACCCAGCCTGGTGAATCCGCGTCCCATCCCCGTCGAGCACTTCGACGACTTAAGGGGCTCATATGAGCCCGCAGCAGAGGGGTTCTGGGCCGCCGACGCCATGCACGACTTCGACTGGCACACCGGGTTTCGCCCCACAGGCGCATACGTCATCGTGATCGGCGCAACCCTCATAGCCGGGCTCGCGTCCGCGCTCTTCCTCGGTTCCGGAACGGGCTGGCTCACCGGCCTGGTGCTGCTCCTCGCGAGCGCGCTCGTTGCCGCCCGCATCCGAATCCCGGATGCATCGGTCGCGGTCATTGCCCCGCCGATTGCCTTCTTCCTCGCCTGCATCACCGTCGGCCAGATCGGTCTCAGCGGCACCGGCGGCCTGGTCGGCCGGGTCGTCGATGTCTTCTTCGCACTGGCATCAGGCTGGTACTGGGTCATCGGTCCGGCTGTCGTCGCCCTCGCCATTGTCGTCTGGCGTCGACGGCGATCCGAATAGCAGAGCTTCAGTTTCGGCCGCTGATATAGCGGCCGGCTACTACCGCTGCTGCTGCAGTGCTGCCGCCTTGATATCGCGGCGCAACTCCGGCGGCAGCGCGAACACCAAGGTCTCCTCGGCCGTCTTCACGAGTTCGACTGTCCCGAATCCCCGCGCCGCCAGCCACTCGAGCACCTCGTCGACGAGTACCTCAGGTACTGACGCCCCACTCGTGAGACCCACGGTCGTTGCGTCCGCAAACCACGACTCAGAGAGTTCGTCAGCGCTATCGACCCGGTGAGAGGCCCGTGCCCCCGCATCAAGCGCTACCTCGACCAGCCGAACCGAGTTCGAGGAGTTGCCCGACCCGACGACGATGAGCACATCGCACTGGGGGGCGATCTCCTTCACCGCCACCTGGCGGTTCTGCGTGGCGTAGCAGATGTCATCGCTCGGAGGGCTCATGAGGTTCGGATAACGGCCCTTGAGCACGCCAATCGTCTGCAGGGTCTCATCGACCGAGAGGGTCGTCTGCGAGAGCCAGACGAGCTTGTCGGTGTCAGGAAGGACAACGGATGACGCCTCCTCCGGAGTCTGCACGAGGGTGATGACATCGGGGGCCTCGCCGGTGGTGCCGACGACCTCCTCATGACCCTCGTGGCCGACGAGGACGATCTGGTACCCCTCGTCCGCGAATCGCCTGGCCTCGGCATGAACCTTGGTGACAAGCGGGCAGGTTGCGTCGATGGTCTTCAGTCCGCGCTCAGCGGACTCGGAATGGACCGTGGGCGCGACGCCATGAGCGGAGAAGACGACGGTTGCCCCCTCGGGGATCTCCTCGACCTCGTCGACGAAAATCGCGCCTCGGGCCTCAAGGGAGGCAACGACGTACTTGTTGTGAACGATCTCCTTGCGGACGTACACAGGTGCGCCGTAGAGATCGAGCGCCTTCTCGACTGACACGACTGCGCGATCGACGCCTGCGCAGTAGCCGCGGGGTGCTGCGAGGAGGACGCGCTTTGACTGAGGCATGGTTCCATCGTAGGACGCAGTGCACGACAATTCGTCCATGGGATTCGATCCGCTTCCGACGCTTCGCTCCGGCCCATGGTCGCTCGACGATGTTCAGCACTTCCTGGAGCAGACAGCGATACCCATCCGGCTCGCATCAAATGGCCGCGGATTCCCGCTCGTCCAATCACAGTGGTTTCTCTATGAGGACGGGGCGCTTTGGTGCTGCGCGCAGGCCGACTCAGTTCTGGCAAAGCGCCTGACGCGCGATCCGCGATGCGCCTTCGAGGTGTCCGGCGACCTTCCTCCGTACCGGGGGGTCCGCGGAACCGGTCACGCCTCCCAGCATGCCGACGAGGCTCCACGGGTTCTCCCCCTGCTCATCGAGCGCTATCTCGGCACCACGCCATCGCCGCTGGCCGACTGGCTGCTCTCCCGGCTCGAAGTCGAGGTGGCAATCAGGATCAGCGATCTCTCCGTCACCTCCTGGGACTACTCAGCCCGGATGACGGCGCCCGCAGATCGCCGCGACTAGCGGTGGCCTTCGAATCGAGCCCAGAGAAGCCGGCTCCCGTCCGGACTGTCTCCCGCATGCTGTCCGACTGGATCGGCCGGCTCGGGCCGATCTGGATCGACGGGCAGGTGGCCGAGTTCCGGCCTCGGCCGGGCGCTCGGAATGTCTATCTCATCCTGCGCGATCCCGATGTCGATATGTCGCTCACCGTCGTCGCCGACGCAGCGCTCGTTGGCTCCGTCCTGCCGGCGATCGAAGCCGGCCAACGGGTACTCGTGTTCGCCCGGCCGGAGTTCTGGTCCGGGCGGGGCAGCCTTCAGATGCGGGCCAAGGAAATCCGCCCAGTCGGGATCGGCGAGCTTCTCGCCCAGCTTGAGCGGCTCAAGGGAATCCTTGCGGCTGAGGGCCTTTTCTCGCCGGCGCGCAAGCGTCCACTGCCGTTCATCCCAAACCGGGTCGGCCTTATCTGCGGTCGGGCAAGTGCGGCCATGACCGACGTCCTGGTGAATGCGACCGAGCGTTGGCCCGCCGTGCAGTTCGAGGTGCGCGAGGTGGCGGTGCAGGGGGTGGCAGCAGTGCCCGCGGTTACCGAGGCCCTCGCCGACCTCGACGCGAATCCCGAGGTCGATGTCATTGTCATCGCTCGAGGCGGCGGAAGCGTCGAGGATCTCCTGCCCTTCAGCAACGAGACCCTCGTGCGCGCTGTCGCGGCCTGCGGTACCCCCGTTGTCTCAGCGATCGGCCATGAGCAGGATTCGCCGCTCCTCGACCTCGTCGCGGATGTCCGCGCCTCGACTCCGACCGATGCGGCGAAGCGGATCGTTCCCTCGCTGCGGGAGCAGCAGGAGCTCGTTGCCGGCATGCGCCGGCGGCTGACAACGCAACTCGCCCATCGCCTCGATCGCGAGCAGGCGACCCTTGCCGACCGGCAGCGCCGAAGCTCGAGCCTGCTTCGGCACCTCATCGAGCGATCATCGAGCGATGTCGAGCACCTCGCCGCACGCGTTCGCGCGCTCTCACCGGCCGCCACGCTCGATCGCGGCTACGCCATCGTCACGAGCACCGATGGTGCGATCATCCGCGACGAGCAGCAGGTCGCCACCGGGGCAGCAGTTCGAGTCCGTGTCGCCTCCGGCGCATTCACCGCAACGAGAGCACCCGAACCGGCCACCATCAAGGGGAGCAGCACATGACGAAGGCCCAACCGAAATCCACGCCCCCGTTCGCCTACGAGGTGGCCCGCGACGAGCTCGCCTCCGTCGTGCAGCAACTCGAGGCCGGAGGCCTGACCCTCGAGGAGTCCCTCGCTCTTTGGGAGCGCGGCGAGGAACTCGCTGCCGTGTGCCAACGGTGGCTCGACTCCGCGCGCACCCGCCTCGACGCAGCGCAGCCGGGCCCCTCAGCCGAGGCGCCGGATTGAGGCACGCCGGCTGGGAGCCGAAACGGCTGAGAGGCTCGGCCGGCAGCTGGCTCAGTTCATGAATGCTGCGCAGGCACCGTCTCCGGCATTACGTCTGCGGCCTTGTGATGGCGGACCTTCGAACCGGAGAAGTAGAAGATCACTCCGAGCAGGATGAACAGCGAGAGCGGAATCGCCTCCACGAGCAGGTACGTCCACTTCTCGTCCGCTCCCCAGCCGTCGAGACGGAAGTCATCGCCGAACCAGTCGATGCCGAAGCCCGGGAGCAGCAGCTGAATCGTCGCGAACACCACCCACGCGGTGAGGATGATCGACAGGAGGGGCGCCATCGGCGCTCGGTATGGGCGCGGGTGATCCGGGTGCGACCTTCTGAGCTTCCACAGGGCCGGGAAGATCGCGATGTACGAGATGAGCGTCGTTGAGATCGCTATCCCGAGGACCGGCGCGAAGTACTTCGCCGCGTCGCCACCGCTGATCTCATGGACTGCGACGAGCACGCCGGTCGAGAGCAGTCCGGATATCACGTTGACCCGCACCGGAGTCCCGTAGCGCTCCGAGATGCGCCCGAGATAGCGCGGTGCCGCGCCGTCGTATCCGGAGACTGCCATGGCACGGTCGGAGCCCATGATCCAGGCCACACCGCTCGACAGGAGGCACAGAATGAACAGCACCGCGCTCGCGGCGCCAATCCATTCCCCTGCTCCGGTGAGCGTGGCGACGCCGTCTGCATCCACGGTGCCGCCGTAGACGGTGAAGACCGAGCGCATCGCGTCGATGAACCCGCCGAGACCTGACACCTGATCAACAGGCAGCACAACGATCACGCACAGGACCGGCACGGAATACATGATGATCGCCACGATCGCCGACCTGAAAATGGAAAACGGGACATCGCTCTTGGGGTTCTTCATCTCGTCGCCAGCGGTGTTCGGGAGCTCGAATCCGACGTACCCGAACATGATGATCGGCGCCAGAAGGAAGAATCCTGCGGCGGTCACGTTGAAGTCGGAAATGCCTACCCCGCGAATGCCATTCTGGAATGCGTACACGAGCGTGGTGAGGGTGAAGAAGCCCAGGAGGATGAACCGGGCGTAGGCACCGGCGATGGGGATGTACTTGCCCACCTTGAAGGACAGGATCGCGGCAAGGGTGCCGATCCAGATGAAGGCCAGCGTGAATGCGTAGAACCAGATTGCCGACATGTCGACGCCGTCGAGGAAGAAGACCGAGACTGTGGTGGCTGCGAGGACAGCAAGCGTGCCACCGAACCACACTGGATTCGTCACCCAGTAGAGGACGTTGTTGATCGCCGCTGCCAGGCGACCGAACGCCAGTCTCGCCCAGATGTACGGCCCGCCCTCCTGAGGGAATGCCGTGCCGAGCTCGGCGAAGAGGAGTGCGCTCGGAATGAAGAATGTGAGGGCGAGGACCACGTTCCACGTGAACGCCTCAGCGCCGGCGGCCGCGAGCAAGCCGATCGTGTCGACACCGACGAGCGTGCAGATGGTGAAGAAGAGGATTTCTCGCCGGCCGAAGTTCTTCTGGAGGTGCTTGGTCTCCTCGATCGCATCGGTCGTGAGGTCGAGTTCGGCGATCTCACCTGCGGTCAACGTGTCGGACATGCGTACCCCTTTCCCGGATACGCGAACCCTAGAGGGGCTCGGTCGCTCAAGGGGGCAAAACCGGCAGACTCCATAACTCCATCAACGAAACAGCCGTCCGGGCGTCATGCCCGTGAAACTGCGCTCCGGGCTACCGGTTGCCGAGGATCGATCCGGCTGCCTTCTCCAACGCTGGCCAATCGAGCGTTCCGCTCACCACGGTCGTCACGCCGGCCTCGATGCCCACGAGCGAGCGACGATTCGGCTGCTCGTATCGCTGCCACCTCGCGTCGCCGATGGCCAACTCGCCCGCCGCCTTACCACCCGCCGTCTGCTCTGGAACGAAGCGGACATCCGTCGTGGCCGACTGCGAGATCTGGAGGTAGTCCTCGCCATTGACGAGGTAGCCCAGATGCCACACCGGGATTCCCCCCGACCCCTCGGTTGCCTGCCAACGAACGCTCGTCGCCTGGGCGCCGTCGGGAGCGGGCCAGACGAGAAGGTCGAACGGCGCCTGTCGCTGAGCTTGCGCAGCAACGGTGGCGACGTCGACCGTCCGCACCTCCTGCTGTTGCGACTGGTAGGTGACCAGGACGAGCACCCCCACGAGGGCGAGCACCACGGCAAGCGATCGGACCATGTCACCGACGGTCTGGCCCAGCCGCGC
>CALPZT020000086.1 GCA_943328365.2 Bifidobacterium breve
TCCTTGAACGGTCGCCCGGTCATTCTCGCCCTGCCCTGAAGCACCATGGCGAGATCGTCGTCGAGGTTGAGGGTCGTGCGCGCGACTCGAGCGTAGCCTGCGGACATCAACGCATCGACTGTAGAACATCAGCACAACCATCTCCACCGCAACAGCCGGCTCATCCGTCACGTCGCCGAATGACCATCGGCCTCCGCCTGGTGTGCCGGGGATTCCCACATCCCCGTGCCCCCCCGACCCGGTCCACTACGGCAACAAGTGGTGGAGAACGTCGGACAGGTGACATGTCACGTTGGCGAGACTCCCGTTCATGTCCGCGTAGCGAACGAATGGCAACACCCACCTGGCGTTCGTTCCGGGTCGTGCACCGAGCCGGTCCCGTCGTCCGCGTAGCATGATCGATCTGGACTGGTGCCTTTCGGCCTGGTGCGCGCACATTGAGCTCGGGAGGGAGGATCCATGAGCGACATCGCAATGTTTGACGCCTTGGGTTTCCACTGGGATCGCGCCCATGCGAGACGTCCGGTGGACGTCCTCAGCGTGAGCGAGGTCCTGGCCGACTTTGATCGTGGCATGGCAGGCCACGTGTGGGCGGCGGCCGTCCTCGAAGGCAATCCGTTCACCTATCCCGAGGTCCAGACTCTCCTCGAAGGTGTCACCGTCGGAGGCCACAAGGTCAGTGACGCGGAGCAGATTCTTCGGCTGCGCGACGGCTACACCCTACTTCGCAACCTAGTGGCCTCAGGCGAGTTCGCGCTCACCAAGAACGTATCCGATGCCCTGCATGCCGTCATCGCCAGCGGGGAAGCACTCGAGGCCGGACACTTCCGTGGAGAAGGCGCTTCCGCCAGTGACGTCACGGTGCACCTGGGTGAGCGCGGCACTCACTTCCCGCCGCACACTGAGCCCGGGGGCACCAACCTTCGAGCCCTGCACGCACGCGGGCTTTCCGCCCTTGAGCAGTGCGATGTCCCGTTCGAGAAGGCGTCCGCGTACTTCCTCTTTGCCGCCGACAACCAGTTCTACTTCGACGGAAACAAGCGCACTGCACGCGCCATGATGAACGGCGTACTGCTTGCCGCAGGGGCACACGCGGTGCTCGTCCCGGCTCAGGCGCGTGACGAGTTCAATGAGACCATGCGGGACTTCTACGCCGATCGCGACGCCACCGCCACGATGGAGCTGCTCGCCAGTTGCGGCCCGCGAATTGAACCGACTCGTGCGCGCCTCCTGCGCATTAACCGCGCACTACGCGACCCCGGCAGCGGCATAGCGCCCTAGCCGGCACAGCGCGTGCTGCCGGTGACTTCGCACGCGGGAACCGCCAGAACGGGTGCGGCTGAGTCATGTCCGCCGTCTTCCCCCACGTGTTGCCGTGGTGGGACCCGGTTGCCTCGCACAGCTCATTTCCGCCCCCTCGAGCGCCGCGGACAATAGGCTCCCAGCGTGGAATCCACGTGGATCATGCGGACGATCCGGGGACTGCTCGCCCTCGGGTCACTTGTCTTCGCCCTGAGCGCCGTCGCCCTCCTCGTCATGCCCTCGGCCTTTGCCACGCTGCTCGGGCTCACGCCGACGAGCGATCTCGACTGGGCCCTGCGCATGATGGGTGCGGTACTCGTCGCGCTCGCCGGCCAGATGTGGCTCGTGCGGCATACCCCGGATCCGTCGACCCGTGGGGCTGCTGCCGTCATGGTCCTCGGGGGCGGGCTCATGACCATCATGACGGTCTGGCTGCCCGGCGAGTGGAGCACGCTGCGCTGGGCCTATCTCGGATTCGGCCTCGGCTTCTGCCTGCTCTACCTCATCCTCCTCCTCATCGGGCTACGGGACGCGACAGGCCACGCGTACGCCGAAGAGGAAGACGACGACTGGGAGTGATCTGCTACGCGGCAGCGACAGGTTGAGGTTCAGGTTCGTCGTTGAACGGATGCTCCGGATCTCGTCCGGTCACGTATTTCGCAATGCCGTAGACCGCACCCGCGATTGGGACCGCGATGAGTGCGCCAACAATGCCAAGGGCAATCGCGCCGGCAGCAATCGCGATGACGATCGCGAGCGGATGCAGATTGACCGCCTTGCCCATGACGAGCGGTTGCATGACATCGCCGTCGAAGGATCCGACGATGATCGTCAGGACGATAACGAGCACCGCGATGAGCGGGCCCTTCTCGGCGAGGGCGACGATCGCGGCGAAGAATGTGGCAACCGGGGCACCGATGACCGGGATGAATGCCCCGATGAACACGACCGCTGCCAGCGCCGGAGCGAGCGGCACTCCGAGAATGAGCAGGCCGATGAAGACAAGAAGGGCGTCGAGGAACGCCACGATGACGATGCCCCGCGTGTAGCCGGAGATCGAATCCCACGCGATGCGTCCGGCCACGTCGATGTGATGGCTCGCCTTCCGCGGTATCCATGAGATCACCCAAGCCCAGATCGCGGCCGGTGCCATCAGGAAGAAGATGACGCCGAAGATGAACACCGAGCCGGCGATGATGAGGGTGCCGATCGACCCGGCGGCACCGAGCGCATCGCCCAGCACTCCCTTGGCGACATCGGCACCAACACCCTTTGCCTGTTCGAGCAGATTGCTGATGTCGGCATCGTCGAGATGGAATGGTCCGGTCTGGAGCCACTGCTCGATGTCGGCAAAGCCGCTCTGAATCGAAGCTGCGAGCTTCGGGCCCTCGCTGATCGTCGACGTGACAACGCTGTAGAGGACGAGCACGATGGCCGAGCCGATAGCGAGCAGCGCGAGAATCATCGCGATGACCTTCGGCATGATCCGGTTGAACAGATTCATCACCGGCGAGGTCCAGGCGGTGACGAGCATCGCGAAGAAGAGGGCGAACACCACCGGAAAGATGGTGTTGAACACGATGCCAATGACGACGAGCCCGGCGACGAGGACGAGTAGGCGCCACGTGACGCCGGAGAGAAACTTCAGCGTGCCGGGGATGCCATCTTCAGAGTCCATGCGCAAACTGTAGACCTTCGTACGCCCTGGCCGGGAGCAACGCAGCACTTTCGAGCGCCGGGTGCCACACTCCGTCCATGACCGAATCACGAAGGGCAGTGCTCGTTACCGGAGGCTCACGCGGCATCGGCGCCGCCGTGGCTCGCGAATTCGCGGCGCTCGGCGACCGCGTCGCCGTCCATTACGGGTCGTCCCCCGATGCGGCCCGCGCGACCCTCGCATCCCTCGCCGGCGACGGTCACCTCATCGTCCAAGCAGACCTACGAGATCCCGTGGCCGTGAAATCGATGGTCGACGAGGCAGCCGCCGCCCTCGGCGGCATCGATGTGCTCGTGAACAACGCGGGGGTCTTCTTCCCGCATCCGATCGAGGCCTGCACCTACGAGGAATGGCAGCAGGCGTGGCGCGACACCATCGACATCAACCTCATCGGCGCCGCGAACGCCGCCTGGTGCGCACTTCAGCACATGCCGAGAGGCGGCTCCGCCCGGATCGTCAACGTCGGCTCGCGCGGTGCCTTCCGAGGCGAGCCAGACAGCCCGGCGTACGGGGCGAGCAAGGCGGCCCTCGGCGCATTCGGCCAGTCGATTGCGAAGTCCCTGGGCGCCCTCGGCATCGCCGTCACGACCCTCGCACCCGGATTCGTCGACACCGACATGGCTGCGGCATCCCTCGCCGGCGAGGGCGGAGATGCGATCCGGGCGCAGAGCCCGTTCAACCGGGTGCCGTCCGCCGAGGAGGTCGCCAAGGCAGTCGTCTTCCTCGCATCCCCCGAGGCAGAATGGGCGAGCGGCGGGATCCTCGACTTCAACGGGGCCTCGTACCTGCGCATGTAGCGGCGACCTGTCAATTCACGCCTGCGTGCACTCCTACGTCAGATAGCGTGCCTCCATGCGCCGCCTGATCGAACTCTCCCGCTTCGCCGTCGCGGTCCCGGCCGTTACCTCCATCGTCGCCTCCTTTGTCCTCATGGGCATCGGCGTCTGGGAGGTCGTGATGTCGATCATCCATCTCATGGATGCGAGCGTGAGCATCAAGCTCACCGTCGTCGCAATCCTCACCGCGGTCGATACCTTCCTCCTCGCGACCGTCCTGCTCGTCATCGGTTACGGCCTCTACGAACTCTTCGTCGATGCTGAGGTGAAATTGCCGGAGTGGCTGGAGATCCGCTCGCTGGATGATCTCAAGACGAAGCTCATCGGGGTCATCGTTGCCATCCTGGCCGTGGTATTCCTCGGGGATCTTGTCGACGGCAGCGATGCCAGTTCAGTCATGCTCCTCGGCACTGGGGTCGGCGCCGTCGTCATCGGCCTAGCGGCGTTCACGTTCGCGACCAAGCGGAATGGCGACGGCAAATGAAGCTCACGCCAGCCGCAATCATCTATCTCAGCGTGGCCGCAATTGGCCTCGTCGGCACGGCGTACTTCAACATCACCGGATTCACCTCGGGCAGCGGCAACTTCTTCGCCGCCTGGTTCGCCAACCCCGCGGTGTCCTCGCTCAGCGTCGATCTCCTCGCCACGGCGAGCGCCGCCTCGATCTTCATCATCATCGAAGGCCGTCGACTGGGCATGCGGTGGCCCTGGCTCTACGTGCTCGGCTCCTTCGTCACGGCCGTGGCGTTCGTGTTCCCGCTGTTCCTTGCCATGCGCGAACGGCACATGAGCGCCCCCTCCCCCAAGGCCGACTAGGGTCAACGGGTGGCAAAGACGCTCGAAGAACTCGTCCATCCGACCTGGCTGCCGGTTCTTTGGGAGCAGCAGGAGAACCTCACCCAGATCGGCGAGTTCCTGCGCACCGAGCAGTCCGCCGGCCGGCCCTGGTGCCCCGGCGGCCAGCACATCCTCCGCGCCTTCGAGCAGCCCCTGACCGACGTCCGGGTGCTCATCACCGGCCAGGACCCGTACCCGACCCCCGGGCACGCGGTTGGCCTGTCGTTCTCGGTCGCGGCCGACGTCCGGCCCCTGCCAAGGAGCCTGCAGAACATCTTCAAGGAACTCGCCTCAGACCTTGAAGTCGGGCTCCCATCGAATGGCGATCTCACCCCGTGGGCCGAGCAGGGCGTCCTGCTCCTCAATCGCGTGCTCACGGTCGGGGCAGGCGAGCCTGGCAGTCACCGCGGGATCGGCTGGGAGTCGTTCACCGAGGCTGCAATCCGCGGGCTCGTCGAGCGCATCGAGGAGCCGCTCGTCGCAATCCTGTGGGGCAAGGACGCCCAGTCGCTCACCGAGATGCTCGGCGACGTGCCGATCATCGAGAGTGCGCACCCGAGCCCGCTCTCCGCGGACCGAGGATTCTTCGGCAGCCGGCCCTTCAGCCAGGCGAACGAGTTCCTCGACGATCTCGGAGGTGAACCGATCAGCTGGGCTCTTCCGTAGCCAGGCGCGACGCAACGTCCTTGTGGACGGAGTGCTCGGCGACGAACGACATGAAGGGCACGGTGCCGGCCAGGAGGATGAGGACCGTCTTGCCGAGTCCGTAGCGAACGCGGAAGGCGAGATCGACCCCGACGATGAGGTAGATGAAGTACAGCCAGCCGTGGGCTGTCCAGAGGTTTCGGTACAACCCGGGCTTCACGTCCGTATTGGCATAGTCGAGGAATCCGTAGCCGACGACGAGCCAGATGGTGAGCGCCCCCAGCACCACTCCGGTAAGCCAGGCCATGACCCGAAAGCGCGTTGCTGCAGCAGCGAGACCCTTCACCCCTGAAGGCTAGTGGACCTCGATCTCCTGCACATGCGGTGGATCAGCCCCGGGCCGCTGGCAGGTGATGCCGGCAACCGAGATGCCGAACCTCGCAGCACTCAGCACCTCGTCGAGGTTCGTGACATCAGCACGGCCGAGCCCGCGGGTCTGCCACTGGGCGAGGAATCCGCCGCTGAAGGAGTCGCCGGCCCCGACGGTGTCGACGACGACGACCTGCGGAACCTCGAGGATGACGTCGTCGCTTCCGGTCAGCACATGCACCGACTTGGCACCGTCGGTGAAGAGGACGACTGCGCCCGAGTCGCGCTGAAGTGTGATGGCGGCGTCGTGCACCTCGAGTGCCGGGTAGATGAACGCAAGGTCATCGCCGCTCACCTTCACGATGTCGGCGCGCTCGAGGACCGCTCGCAGCGTGCGCTCGAAGACATCGGACGAGGTCATGACGCTCGGACGGCAGTTCGGGTCGACCATGACGAGCCGGTCGTCGGGCGATGCGGCGACGACGGCAGCAGTTGCGTCGGCGAGGGGCTGGAGCACGAGGCCCAGCGTGCCGACGTGCAGGGCCGAGCAGTCAGAACCGACATGGGCGAGCGCGGCCTCGGGCGTGACCGCCGCTGCCGAGGTTCCCTCCATCATGAACCGATAGGTCGCAGCCCCGTGGGCGTCGATCTGCGCGATCGCCAGGGTCGTGGGCTCGTCGACCTGGGATCCGAGCGCATAGCCGACACCATCGGACTCGAGCAGGCGCATGATGCGAGCACCGAAGGCGTCAGTTGAGACACCGCCGAGGAAGGTGGCCGGCACTCCAAGGCGCGCGATCGTTCGGGCGGTGTTGAGGGGGGCACCGCCCACGACCGAGGTCACGTTTCCTGCGGGGTCGACGATGATGTCGATGAGGGCTTCGCCGACGACGGTGATCACGGGCGAAACGCTAGTGCAGCCCTTCACACATGCGAAGAGCCCCTGCCTTGCGGCAGGGGCTCTTCGAACAAGTGGTGCGAACGACTAGATGGCGCGCACCTTGTCGGCCTGCGGGCCCTTCGGGCCCTGCGTGATCTCGAACTCAACGGCCTGGTTCTCCTCGAGGGAGCGGTAGCCGTCAGACTCGATTGCCGAGTAGTGCACGAACACGTCCGGGCCACCGTCAGCCTGAGCGATGAA
>CALPZT020000087.1 GCA_943328365.2 Bifidobacterium breve
ACGTTCCTCAAGCTTCAGGAGCTCATGACGACCCGGCCGGTCATCATCCCGGCTGGAAAGTACGTGACGATTCTCGTCGCTGCCGCAACCCTCGCCGGAGCGGTCTGGCTGGTGATCGCACCGCAGACGTGGCTGCTCGTGGCGCTGCTGGTTCTGGCACTGCTCGTGGGCATTTTGTTCGTGCTGCCGGTCGGCGGCGCCGACGTCCCGATCGTCATATCGCTTCTCAACGCCTTCACCGGCCTCTCGGTCGCGGCGAGCGGCTACGTCCTCGGAAACGTCCTCCTCATCGTTGCCGGCACGCTTGTCGGTGCATCGGGCACGCTCCTCACGCGAGAGATGGCCAAGGCCATGGGCAGGCCGATCACCGCGACACTCTTCGGTGCGTTCAATGGCACGACTGCGGGCGGGAGCGGGGCGGGCGGTGCTGATCGCCCGGTGCGCTCGGCCACTCCGAACGACGTCGCGATCATGCTCGGGTATGCGCACAAGGTGATCCTCGTTCCCGGGTACGGGCTCGCTGTTGCGCAAGCGCAAGGCACGTTGCGGGAGCTCGCCGACCTGCTCGTCGCCCGCGGCGTCGAGGTCGACTACGCCATTCACCCCGTCGCCGGCCGCATGCCGGGTCACATGAATGTGCTCCTTGCCGAGGCCAGCGTGCCGTACGAGCAGCTCAAGGAGATGGACGAGATCAACCCCGAGTTCGCCACGACCGATGTGGTCCTCGTCGTGGGCGCGAACGATGTGGTGAACCCTGCAGCACGCACCGACAAGAGTGCCCCGATCTACGGCATGCCGATCCTCAATGTCGATCAGGCGCAGCAGGTCGTGTTCCTCAAGCGGTCCATGCGCCCGGGGTTCGCGGGCATCGATAACGAGGTGCTCTTCGACCCGAAGACCACGTTGTTGTTCGGCGACGCGAAGGAGTCGCTGACGAAGGTGGTCGCGGGCCTCAAGGCCCTCTGACGCTGATTTTCGCGGGGAGGTGTTGACCGCCATTCGCGAGTGGCGCCGGTACCTGCTGCGGCTGAACGCGCCGTGTGAAAAATCGGCGCTCACTCGCGCTGCCCTCAGCAGATGTCGGTTCCGTCCTGCGGGGCAATGTTCGGCAACGCTTCAATCTGGGCACCTGTCGATCCCATCAACCGCGGCCAGCAGACCGCGAAGTTCGCCAACTCGGCGCCGCTCCCATGATCCGCGAGCCATGCGCCGCTGTGCAGCGACTGCTGCTGGCGCCTCAGGTCATACACCCCGAAGTCGAACTGTCGCGGTGACGGCTGGTCGGGGACACTGACCGCGGTCGCGAGCACCTGCCCCTTGGAGATCTTCACGGGCTTCACGTTGGTGGTCCTCGAGTCCTCGCCCACCGGAATGCTGCGATCGAAGATCCGTTGGAGTGCTGGGCTGAGGGTTCGCAGGTGGTCATAGCGCACCAGGAATCCGCAGGGGTGCTGAATGTCGACCAGGTACTGAACCGACGACCCCGGCCCGTTCATCTGCCCATCACGGTTCTCCCGGTATGCAGCCCCGCGAACGAAGTAGCCATCGACGGCGGCGGCCACTGTTCCATTCGCAGTCGGGTCAGCAAAGCGAAGAGCGCCGTGCGCTTTGTAGTACCGAGCCGTCTCATTGAGCCGCCCAGGTGGTAGCCAGCCATCGAGGGCAGCGACCTGTGCAGGAGGTTGCAGGCGAAGTTTTCCGCAGCTCGGAGCCTTCGCACTGGGGAGCCAGGCATCCTTACCGTTCCAGGACCACGTCACCGGCGCCTTCGCCCTCGGGTCGCCCTCGGCCGCCGGTGCAAAGGCGAGCACGCTCGTGGCCGCAAGGAGCACCGAACAGGGGTAGGCGATCAGGCGCGCTGCGCCACACCGGCTCGACCCGCGGTCCAACGTTCTCTTCAACTGCACCGTTGGATGCTAGGAGTCGATCCGAACCCCGTCAAGTGATTGACAAGACTCAGCACAAGCGCCCGCGAAGTGCTCTCCGTGCCTCACGTAGGAATGTCCGCGAACGTAGGAATGCCCGCGAAACGGTGGGCATCATCGTGTCTGGAACCGGCGGCGAAATCCTCAACCAAGGAGACGACATCAGAGACCGACGCGCCTACTCACCGTGCTTCGCCAAGACGAACTCCCCACCATCACCGTCGCCTGCCGGGGCAACCGACGACTCAGCGCCCAATTCGCCTGAAGCTTGGGCCACACTCGCTGCGTGAGATTCTGCGCTAACCGACGTCCGACCACAGCAAAGGCGGAGGCTAGCTGGATCAGATAAACGAAATCACGGTCGTTCAGCCTGAATTCGTTTACCTTGCCCGGATTCTGGGCGAGATGGGAGTAGGGGTGGGTTGGGGGCTTGCTACTCCGCCACTCCGTAGAGGCGGTCGCCTGCATCGCCGAGGCCGGGCACGATGTAGCCCTTCTCATTGAGGTGCGAGTCGACTGCAGCGGTCACGACGGTGACGTCGACATCGCGATCGCCATAAGCGGCGTCGAGTCGCGCGATGCCCTCGGGGGCCGCGAGCAGGCAGATGGCGGTGACGTCGCGAGCCCCGCGCTCGAGCAGCAGGTCGATCGCCGCGATGAGGGTGCCGCCGGTGGCGAGCATCGGGTCAAGGACGAACACCTGCCGGTGCGCGAGATTGTGGGGGAGTCGGTCGGCGTAGGTGGTTGCGGTGAGCGACGTCTCATCGCGGACCATGCCGAGGAAGCCGACCTCGGCAGTGGGCATGAGCTTCACCATGCCATTGAGCATGCCGAGACCGGCGCGAAGGATCGGGACGACGAGGGGCTTGGGCTCGGCCATTTCCTGGACCGTGCACGGGGCCACGGGGGTCGTGATGTCGACGGGCTTGACGAGGAGCGTTCTCGTCGCCTCGTAGGCGAGAAGGGTCACGAGTTCCTCGGCGAGAAGGCGGAACGTCGCGGAGGAGGTGTCCTGAGCGCGAAGTCGGCCGAGCTTGTGGGCGACGAGCGGATGGTCGATGACGAGGGTGCGCATAGCCGCGAGAGTAGTCGCCGATGTGACGCGGCCTACCTCGGCGTGCCACGATCACCCCATGGGCAGCGACGACGCAGACGACACATCGATCGACTTTGCGGTTGCCTGCTGGCGCGAGGAGGGTCTGTGGACCGTCTCAGCCCTGCCGGCTCGCAGCACGACTTCCGCAGATTCGCTGGTCGCGACCCTTCGCCAGTTCCCCGGCGAAGGCGGCGTGTTCGGCCTCGTTGGCGTGTCGGACGAGTTCTTCCTCGCCGTCCGTCAGATGGGGGAGCGTACGAGGGCCCTCATCAGCGACGGCACCGCGATCCTCGACTGGGAACTTGCCGCTGAGGTTGCCGACGTGATCGGGCTCGACATTGACGAGGACGAACTCGAGGACTTCGAGCCCATCGGTGACCTCTCGCTGTTCGCCGACTTCGGCTTCGATTCCACTGAGCTCGCCCTGCTGTGCGGTGATGTCGATCTGTACCCGGACGAGCAGGTTCGGACAATTGCCAAGCGCATGGGGTTCCTGCCGCAGCTGTCCGCGGCTATTCCCGCTGGCTGACCGTGCCCCCGACCTCAGATGCCAGCGCCATGCGGCTGGCGCTCGCTGAGGCGGCGAGGGCAGGTGCCGCCGGCGATATCCCGATCGGCGCCATCGTCCTTGATCCTGATGGCGAGGTGATCGCGTCCGCCTGCAACGAGCGTGAGTGGTCAGGCGACCCAACGGCTCACGCCGAGATCCTCGCCCTGCGCGCCGCGTCTCAACTGCTTGGGGAGTGGCGGCTTGATGGATGCACGCTGGTCGTCACGCTGGAGCCGTGTCCGATGTGCGCGGGTGCGGTGGTCATGTCGCGTGTCGCCCGGCTCGTCTTCGGCGCTTGGAACGACGTCTACGGCGCAGCGGGCTCGGCCTGGGACCTGGTGAGGGATCGACGGCTCAATCACCGCGCCGAGGTCGTTGGTGGGGTGCTCGAGCCGGAGTGTGGCAGGCTTGTGCAAGATTTCATGGCGACGCGACGATCAGGAGGCCGGCATTGAACGCATTGCGAGAGAGCGTGATCCGGCACCCACGGCGCCGCCGCCGCCCGGTGTGGGCCATTCTGCTCTTCGTCGTCCTCGGCAGTATCGGACTGTTCGGTGTCGGGTTTGCGCTCTCAGTGCTCCTTCGGGGTCAGGGCACCCCAGTGGCGGACGAAACCGGGGTGCCGTCCGCGACCTCGGCACCGCTGCCCTGCTCGACGACGATGGTGACGCCGGCCGAAGTGCTTCCGCGAACGAGCCGAATCACGATCAACGTCTACAACGCGACGAAGCGCCAGGGTCTTGCGGGCGAGACGGCTCAGGCGCTGGCGGCCCGTGGGTTTGTCGTGAAGGAGGTCGCGAACGACCCCGAGGGTCAGAAGGTGGCCGGCGTCGCTGAGATCCGGTACGGGCCGAAGGGTGCCGTGGCCGCGCAGCTGCTGGGCTTCTACTTGCCGGGCGCCGAGATGGTTCCGGATGATCGAAGCAAGAAGGTCATCGACGTCGTCATCGGCAAGGAGTACAGCGAGGTCCAGGGTGAGGCCCAGGTCGCGGCCGCCCTCGCCTCGCCCTCGCCGTCGACTTCAGGGCCTGGATGCGCCGCGGCTGAGCTCGCAGCCGAAGCGAGCGCCGCAGCATCCTCGGCAGCGGTGGTTTCGCCGGCTCCCTCGCTGACCCCCTCGGCCAGTGTGGCCCCCAGCGCTGAGTAGCCCAGCGCCCCTCGTCCTCTTGCTCCCGGCAGCGGGCGTGATCGAGGACTCATGGTCGGGCGATCCACCTGGCGGGTGATCAGACAGGCGATGCGATGAGGACGGGGATGAGTCGCGCGGTCTTCGCGGCGTACTCCTCGTATGTCGGGAACACTGCGACAGAACGCTCCCACCAGGCATCGCGTTCGGCGCCCTCGACCTCGCGCACGGTGTAGTCGACTGGCGCAGGACCGTCCTGGATCATCACTCGAGGGTCGGCGACCAGGTTGAGGTACCAGTCAGGGTGCTCGGCGTGACCGCCCTTGCTCGCGACGAGCGCGTACTCGCCCTCGTGCTCGACACGCATGAGCCCGATCTTGCGGACCTTGCCGGACTTCGCGCCGATCATCGTCACGATGATGATCGGAATCCCGGTATCGCGAAGGGTGTTCGCCTGCGTACCGCCCGATGCCTCGTAGTCCGCGACCTGATCAGCGACCCACTGAGACGTGCTTGGCTCATACTCGCCCGTGATTGGCATGGAATCCTCCGGAAGTCTGCCCCGCTGTGCACTGCCGCACCGGGATATCGATGAACGACGGGATATGGCTGAACATAGTGCGGCAACTGTGTCGCTAGGAGGCGGCCCTGGCGTAGTCGGGCCACGCCTTCGCGCCCACGTACGAGCTGATGTCGAGCGGCCCCTCGGTTGAGTTGAGGGCGTAGGCGACGACTGCCCCCGTCTTCGGGTTGCACGCGACGTTGGCGGTGTAGCCGATGGCCTGGCCGCTATGGGCCAGCCAGTCGCCCTCGCGGACGATGCCGAGGCCGTAGTTGCCGGCGTCGATCTTGGTGGTCTTGAGCCGCTGAGCCGCAACCTTGGCCGGCAGGAGGTTGGTGCCCAGGCAGGTGCTGCCCCACTTCGCGAGGTCGCCGATCGTGCTGTACGCGCCGCCGCCCTCCTTGCCCCACTCCATCGTCCAGTTGATGACATCTGTGGTGGCGGACAGGCTCGGATTCACCTTCGCCGCCTCGGGACCGTAGATCGCGCCGAGGTAGCCGTGGGCGCTTGGTGCCGGAAGTTGCACGTTGCCCGTCATGAGCTTGGACGATGACATGCCGGTCTGGCGCAGCACCGCGTTCACGAGGGCTTCGGGAGTCTTGCCGGTGACCGCCTTCATGACCTCGCCGAGCAGCAGGTAATTCGTCGTCGAGTAGCCGCCCGGTGCGGGGATCGCCTTGCCCTCGGCGATGCCCAGGGCAATGGCCTCATCCCTCGTGAAGGTCTGCTGGGGATTGGCGAACATCTTCGCGACGGCCGGGTCGGCGTAGTCGGGGATGCGGCTCGTCATGCCGAGGAGTTGAGCGACGGTCTTCTTCGCAGCGATCGGGTACTTGCGGGCGACGGAGGGGGCAAGCGACTTCACAGTGTCGGTGAGCTTCAGCGTGCCCGCAGCGACCTGCTCGAGAACGGCTGTCGCGAACACGGTCTTCGTGATCGACCCGATGAGGAACCTGTCCTTGACTGTTGCAGGCTGCGAGTCGAGCGCTGCCTCGCCGTAGGCCTGCTCGTAGTAGCCGCGCTCCGGATCCCACACCGCGAGCCAGAGACCGGGAGTGTGATCGATGGAGTTGGAAAGGAACGAAGTCGCCTCGGCGTCGATCGCAGCGCGATCGGCAGCCGACATCGCCTTGCTCCGGTCGATCGGGACGGCCTGCGCGGTGACGTGCGCCGTTGCCTGGGCGCCAAGGATGGGCGCGGCCTGCGAGGTGGCTACTGAAGCCATGCTGGCGCCGAGGGCCGCGAGAGCGGCGATGGCAATGAGTCGAGTGCGACGGCGGTTCATCGGTTCTCCCTGGGACGGCGGCTCAAGAAGCGCCATGGTACCTGCCACTGTGGAATGTGCGCCGGTCAGGACTTGCGGCGCTTAGACCTGGGGATGATCTCGCCGCCGAAGCTCCCCTGATTCACGCGCGAGAGGATGCCGTGCCGCCTTGCCTTCTCGATCCAGCTCACGACCGTTCGCTCGGACACGTGTCGTTCGGAGGCGATCACCCGCGC
>CALPZT020000088.1 GCA_943328365.2 Bifidobacterium breve
CGTACAGCTCCTGGCTTCCGGTCAGGAACCAGACCTTTTGTGATTCGTTCGTCATGCCTGCTCCTGCCCATAGTGGTGGGTGTAGCGATCATGCAGTCGGTCCACGTCATGCGGGGAGAGCGGGGTCAGCGGCCCTAACTGCCTGGCCAGGTGAACCGTCTTCGCCACGTCCTCGCACATCACAGCGGCCTTGACCGCATGGGTCGCGCTGATGCCGATGGTGAACACACCGTGGCTGCGCATGAGAACTGCGGGTGACCTGTGACCACGCAGGGTCGCGACGATGCCCCGACCGATCTCCTCATCTCCTATGAGTGCGAACGGCCCGAGGGGGATCTCTCCGCCGAACTCGTCTGCCATCGCCGTGATCACGCATGGGATCGGCTCGCCTGCCGCAGCCCAAGCGGTGGCATAGGCGGAGTGCGTGTGGACGACACCGCCCACCTCAGGCATCTCGCGATACACGTATGCGTGCGTCGCGGTGTCGCTGGACGGCTTCAGCGCTCCTTCGACAACTGACCCGTCAAGAGCGCACACGACCATCGACTCCGCAGTCAGCTCGGAGTAACGCAGCCCGCTCGGCTTGATGACAAAGAGGTCCTCGCCGGGAACGCGGGCTGACACGTTACCCGAGGTCCAGGAGACCAGACCCTGAGCGGGAAGCTCGGCGTGCAGAGCCACCAGCTCCTGGCGTACGCGGCCGATGGCCGTCACGGCGTCATCACCTCGTTCCGCATCTGCTGAAGTCGCAGCATGACATCGTTGCCTCCACGGCCGAAGTAGTCGTGCAACTGCAGGTATTCGTCGAACAACCGTGAGTAGGCGCGGTGCCGGTCGAGGTCAGGTTCGAACACCGCATCGTCCAAACGCCCCATGGAAGCAGATGCCGAGCGCACATCCTCATAAGCGCCAGCCGCTACGGCCGCATGAATCGCCGACCCGAGCGCCGGCCCCTGCCCGGACGCGACGCAGTGGATCTGCATCCCCAGCACATCGGCATAGAGCTGCATCAGCCACGTGTTCTTGGTGAGCCCTCCAGCCGCGATGAACTCGTGCACCGGTACCCCGGATCGTCCGAAGGTCTCCACGATGACCCGCGTTCCGAACGCCGTCGACTCCACGAGGGCTCGATAGATGTCCTCCGATGGGGTCTCGAGGGTCAGTCCGACGATCACTCCCGACAGCGAGTGGTTGACGAGTACCGAGCGGTTGCCACTGTGCCAATCCAGCGCCACCAGGCCGTGCCCGCCGACCGGCTTGCGGTCGGCCAGTTGCGCAAGATGCTCATGCACCTCGACGCCGGCACCGGCTGCGGCAGCCGTGACGTCAGGGGATAGGAAGCCGTCGACAAACCACGCGAAAACGTCGCCGACACCGGACTGCCCTGCCTCGTATCCCCACAGGCCGCGCACAATCCCGCCGTCGACCACACCGCACATACCAGGCACCTCGCTGAGGTGATCACCGTTCATCACGTGACAGGTAGAGGTGCCCATGATGGCCACCATGCGACCCGATTCGGTGGCAGTTGCGGCCGCAGCAGTCACGTGGGCGTCGACGTTGCCGACGCTCACCGGCAGGCCGATGCGCAGACCTGTCCACGCTGCTGCCTCCTCAGTCAGGCCGCCGGCCAAGGCACCGAGGTCACCGATCGGCCCCCGCAGCTTCTCCTCAGCAAAGGAAGCGAACTCGGGATTCAGTGCCCGGAGGTACTCACGCGAGGGATAGCAGCCGTCCTGGAAGATGCCCTTGTAGCCCGCCGTGCAAGGGTTCTTCACGAACTCGCCGGTCAGCTGCCAGACAATCCAGTCGGCCGCCTCAACCCAGAGGTCAATTGCGGCGTATACCTCGGCATCCTCCTCAAGGACCTGCAAGGCCTTGGCGAACTGCCACTCGGCCGAGATCGCACCTCCGTAGCGTCTGAGCCACGGCTCGCCTCGCTCCGCAGCGAGCGCATTGATGCGGTCGGCCTGCCCTTGCGCGGCATGGTGCTTCCAGAGTTTGGGGTAGGCATGCGGACGATCACCGAATCCAGGACGCTCGCATAGCGGGACTCCGCTCTCAGAGACGGGCAGGACGGTGCATGCCGTGAAGTCAGTGCCGATGCCGACCACCTGATCGGCCGCCACTCCGCTGATCCGCAATGCTTCCGGAACGGCATGCGAGAGGACATCGCGCCAGTCCTGCGGGACCTGCAGGGCCCACGAAGGCGGCAACGGCTGTCCGGTCGGGAGCGCCTGGGTGAGCACGCCCTCGCTGTACTGGTGGACCGCACTCCCGAGTTCTCGCCCATCTGCCACCGACACGACAACAGCTCGACCTGAGAGCGTCCCGAAATCGACACCTATTGCGGCCGCTCCTTGGTACATGATCACCTCGAGGTCACTCGGCTTCTGGCCGCCAGTATTCCGCTGTGGCTGGCTGGCGTTGCCCGAATGTTAGCGCAATCATTTCGGAGGGACAAGGCATCGGACACACGACTGCCCGGTTACCGTGATCTAATCGGCGGGGGCGAGGGAGGATGTGGCGTCATGGCCGAGGCTAGGTCTGGCAGGTCTGCGACCCTCGCCGACGTCGCACGACTGGCTGGCGTCTCGGCAATGACGGTGTCGCGCGTCCTCAACGACCGTGGCAACGTGAGCGATTCGACCCGCATCAGGGTGCGTCGAGCCATCGACCAGGTCCGCTACCGACCCAACGCGATGGCGCGCAGCCTCGTGCTCGGCCGCTCGCAGACCATCGGAGTCGTGACGTTCGACACCGCTCAGTACGGGCCCGGCTCGGCTGTGCTCGGCATCGAGCGCGCCGCCCGCGAGCGCGGCTACGGCGTGACCATCACCGTCATGGAACGCCCGGACCACGATGCCCTGCGCTCGGCGGTGCTCTCCCTCAACGACCGCATGGTCGACGGAATGGTGGTGATTGCACCGTTCACCGCCATGGCAGGAGCACTCCGCGACCTCGGCCGAGGGACACCCGTTGTAGCGGCGGAGGCCGGACACCAAGGCGAAGTACCGATCGTCGGCATCGACCAGGGCCTCGGTGCACGGCTAGCAACGCGCCACCTTCTCGAGTTCGGCCACCGGACCGTGCACCACATTGCCGGCCCCGCCGATTGGATTGAAAGTCGGCTGCGGTCGAACGGCTGGCGGGCCGAGCTGAGCGAACATGGTGTGACGGCGCCACCGGTACTTGACGGAGACTGGACAGCAAAGTCGGGATACGACGCGGGTTTGCGGCTTGCGGATGATGGCTCCGTGACCGCCGTCTTCGTCGCCAACGACCAGATGGCCCTCGGACTTCTCCATGCCCTGCACGAGCGAGGCGTGCGGGTCCCCCAGGACGTGAGCGTGGTGGGTTTCGACGACACGCCGGAGTCTGCGTTCTTCCTTCCGTCCTTGACCACTGTGCGCCAGGACTTCGCCACACTCGGTGAAGTCGCTGTCGAACTGCTCGATCGACTCGTGACCGATGCTGCCTACGTCGCCGAAGACAGGCTGCTCATCGACCCGACGCTCGTTGTGCGGAAGAGCGCCGGTCCACCAGCCACCTGACGGGTTAATGTTTGCGATAACATCGTTTGGGACTCGCAGCCAAGTCGTCAGCCGCCCGTCCTCACCGTGCACTCCCAGGTCCAGGAGGTCTGAGCATGCCGTTCACCACCCACCTCTCCGGCGTCGAGCTCGTGCTGCCCGGCGAGGTCCTGCGCATCGACGCCTGGGGGGGCTCCACGATTCGCGTGCGCAGCAGCCTTAATGGTCACGCGAGCCCGGTCACGGAGGCACTCGCGACAACCGAGGCAACCGCGGCGGTCGTGAGCATCGACGGCAACGTCGCCCGAGTCACGAGCGGCGAACTCACCGCAGTGATCGAGTCACACGGCCGAGTGCGATTCGAAGGACCCGAAGGCCTCCTCGTCGGCGAGCCCTCCTTCGACCCGAACGAGCCCCCCCTGCGGCCCCACCGGCTGTACCTCGGCAGTGATGACACCGGGGTCTCGGTCGAAGCGACGTTCCAAGCGTGGGACGACGAGCGCATCTACGGACTCGGCCAGCACTCGCTCGGGCGCCTCGACCTGAAGGGCTGCGTCGTCGACCTGCTGCAGCGCAATAGCGAGATCTCCGTGCCTGCGATCATCTCGTCGCGCGGGTATGGCTTGTTCTGGAACTCGGCATCAGTCGGCCGAGTCGAGTTCGCCGCCAACCACACTCGCTGGGTCGCCCATCGAGCTTCGGGGATCGACTACTTCGTGTATGCCGGCCAAACGCCGGCTGAGGTACTGCGTCGATACCACGAGCTCACCGGATTTCCGCGCCGCATGCCTGAGTGGGCGACCGGCTACTGGCAGAGCAACAGCTACTACACATCTCAGGCCGAGTTGCTGGCAGTGGCGCGTGAGCACCTGTCGCGCGGTCTTCCGCTCTCGGCCATGTTCGTCGACTTCATGCACTGGACTCACCTTGGTGAGTGGGAGTGGGACCGCGAGCAGTGGCCAGACCCTGCTGCCATGGTGGCCGAGTTAGCAGCGGCAGGCGTCCGGGTGATGGTCGCGGTGTGGCCGCACGTGAGCCCGCAGAGCAAGCACTTCGCGGATCTCCGCGACCGCGGGCTGCTCGTGCACGGACCCGACGGATCCCTAGCGGTGTTCGCGTTCGCCGATCGAGCCGAACCATCGGGTGTCGATCTCGCGCTACTCGATCTCACCCAGCCAGAGGCCCGCCGCTTCTACTGGGATCGCGTACGCGAGAACTACCACGACATCGGCGTGCGAGCGTTCTGGCTTGATGCCTGCGAACCGGAGTTGAGTGAGCCAGCGGGCACCCTGCGCGAAGCAGGAGCCCGTTTCGCTCGCGGGCACGGCACTGAGTTCGCCGGCATGTTCCCGCTGTTCGATGCCCAGGCAATCCGTGAAGGTCTCGACGAGATCGGCGACGATGAGTCGATGATTCTCGAGCGCTCAGCCTGGGCAGGAAGTCAGCGCTACGGCGTCACGGTCTGGTCCGGCGACATCCAGTCCACCTGGGAGAGCCTGCGCACACAGGTCGGCGCGGGGCTGAACATGATGGCAAGCGGCATCCCGTGGTGGACAACCGACATCGGCGGATTCTTCGACGCCGATGCGGAGAGTGAGGACTTCCGCGAGCTCCTGGTGAGGTGGTTCCAGTTTGCGACGTTCTGGCCGGTTGTGCGGTTGCACGGCAATCGGCATCCGGATTTCTTCAACTCGGGGATTTTCTCCAGCGGCGGGCCCAACGAGGTGTGGTCTTTCGGCGAGAAGGCCTATGAGGTGATCACGGGTCTCCTCTTCTTCCGGGAGCGCCTACGCCCGTATGTCCAGCAGGTAACGGATCAGTCAGCGGCAACGGGCATGCCGCCCGTGCGTCCACTGTGGTTCGAGAGCCCCCATGATCCCGTGGCGGTCCGCGTCGAGGACCAATTCCTGCTCGGCGATGACGTCCTGATTGCGCCGGTGCTCCAGCGAGGGGCAACCAGTCGCACCGTGTACCTCCCAGCCAACGCACGTTGGCGCAACGCATGGACGGGCCACGCGCACGAAGGTGGCACATGGATCACGATCGAGGCACCGCTTCACATCGTGCCCCTGTTCGTTCGAGACGGTAGTGACCTGACCATCGACAGCAGTTGGTTCGAACGCTGACCACCGTCGTTTACTCGTCATGCCCAAGCACGAAGGCGGCGAACCGCAGGTACCAGGAGTGCGAGTGGCGGTGTCGCTGCGCAAGCGGCCGCGAGGTAAAGGACCGTGGATATCCCATAGATGTCGACAAGTGGTCCCGCGACAGCAAGTGCGATGGGTGACAACGCGAATGATCCGAGCCAGTCGAAGGCCGACACCCGAGACAGCGAATCGTTCGGGACGTTCTGCTGCAGAGCGGTGTCCCAGAGAACCGAGAACAGGTCGAGCGAGATACCCGCAATCAGCGCAGCGATCACAATGACCGTCAGTGACATTGGTCGGGCAAGGGCAAACATCGGCAATGAGAAGAGTCCGAGCGCGAGCATTGCGAGCACGAGTGGTCGTCTCGGCCGCACACGTCCGGCAATCACGGCTCCGACCACCGTGCCCACCGCCAGAGCGGAGGTGATGACAGCCCAAGAACCCGCACCGTTGAGTGCCGCCACCGACTGCAAGGGTCCGAGAACGCCCATTGCTGCGCTGGCGCCGATATTTGAAAGCGTCCCCGCCACCACGACAGCCACCACCCACTTGCGCGCAGTGAAGGCCTTCCAGCCCTCGCGGAAGTCGCTGAACGGATGCGAAACCCCCTGGCGGGCAACGACGAACCTTGGGCGCACCAGGGCGACGAAGGCACCCGCGATCAGCGCAGCGATGCCGGCCGTGCCAATGGCCGCGCCCGGGCCGACCACCGCGACCATCAGCCCACCGACGGCTGTGCCAAGAATGCGCCCTATGTTGACCGAGAGTCTCAGGAGAGCGTTGACGGACTGCAGGGCCTCTGGTTGGGCGACTTGGGGGACGAAACCCGTGAAGGCCGGATAGAAGAAGCCTCCGGCACCGCCGCCGATCGCGGCGAGCACGGCGAGGCTGACGACACTCGCGTGACCGGAGATCACAAGCGTGGCGGAGAGCAGCGACACCGCGCCGACGACCAACTCCGCGACGATCATGAGGAGCCGTCGCGACATTCGGTCGGCAAGTACCCCTCCCGGCAGCAGGCAGGCTACCTGCCCGACCACCGCAGAGGCC